>NZ_JBCGDP010000132.1:0-201 GCF_038739875.1 Flavobacterium polysaccharolyticum | reverse complement strand
TACTAGCTGTAACAACTCCCAAACAATTGTCGGTAGCCGTTGGTGGAGTAAGACTCGTAACACTACATTGTGCGGTAATCGTAGGAAGTGTAGCAGCATCTGCAACAGGGGCTGTAGTATCCGCTATCACAATACTTTGATTTTGTGTCGTGCTGTTGGTTCCATCTGAATATGTCCAAACTACTGTTGTAGAAGATGTAA
>NZ_JBCGDP010000131.1:0-201 GCF_038739875.1 Flavobacterium polysaccharolyticum | reverse complement strand
ACCTGTTGAATTCGTAGCTGTGGTAGTAGTGGTTACTGCTCCTGCTCCTTGGCAACGGGTTGAAGTTGCTGGACTGAAGGCTGCAATACTTACTGTCGGGGTCACTGTTACTACATGTGTAGTGGTAACAGGACCGTTACATCCTGCAGCGCTTGCTGTAATTGTTGTACTTCCTGACCAACCTGCTACATAGGTAACCTC
>NZ_JBCGDP010000130.1:0-202 GCF_038739875.1 Flavobacterium polysaccharolyticum | reverse complement strand
CATTAATGAAAATAGTAAATGCTTTTTCAAAAGTTGAAGTACCATCGAAAGTTCTTACGCGAACAGAGTAGGAAGCTTTGGTTTCAAAATCAGGACTCGCAGTAATTTTCAAATCACTACCTGAAATGGTAAACGCAGCATTATCGGTATCACCAGCTCCAGCTACTAAAGAATACGTAAACGAACTGCTATCTACATCGGT
>NZ_JBCGDP010000129.1:0-204 GCF_038739875.1 Flavobacterium polysaccharolyticum | reverse complement strand
CAACCGATGTAGATAGCAGTTCGTTTACGTATTCTTTAGTAGCTGGAGCTGGTGATACCGATAATACTTCTTTTTTAATTTCAGGTAGTGATTTGAAAATTACTGCGAGTCCTGATTTTGAAACCAAAGCTTCCTACTCTGTTCGCGTAAGAACTTTCGATGGTACTTCAACTTTTGAAAAAGCATTTACTATTTTCATTAATG
>NZ_JBCGDP010000128.1:0-204 GCF_038739875.1 Flavobacterium polysaccharolyticum | reverse complement strand
CATCACCAGCATCAACGGCACGACCTTAACCCCAGGCATAGCGCAAGTGATTGCGGTGACCAACGGCACGGTAAATATTACCGCAGCAGGAGTGATTACTTTCACCCCAGCAGCGAACTTCAATTCCGCGACCCCAGTAAGCATTCCTTATGTGATCACCGATGGAAATGGAGGAACAGCTACTGCCAATGCATTAATTACAGT
>NZ_JBCGDP010000127.1:0-210 GCF_038739875.1 Flavobacterium polysaccharolyticum | reverse complement strand
TAGTATCCGCTATTACAATACTTTGATTTTGTGTCGTGCTGTTGGTTCCATCTGAATACGTCCAAACTACTGTTGTAGAGGAAGTAATAGGAAGAACCGCTGTAGTACTAGCTGTAACAACTCCCAAACAATTGTCGGTAGCCGTTGGTGGAGTAAGACTCGTAACACTACATTGTGCGGTAATCGTAGGAAGTGTAGCAGCATCTGCAA
>NZ_JBCGDP010000126.1:0-210 GCF_038739875.1 Flavobacterium polysaccharolyticum | reverse complement strand
CTACCGACAATTGTTTGGGAGTTGTTACAGCTAGTACTACAGCGGTTCTTCCTATTACATCTTCTACAACAGTAGTTTGGACGTATTCAGATGGAACCAACAGCACGACACAAAATCAAAGTATTGTGATAGCGGATACTACAGCCCCTGTTGCAGATGTTGCTACACTTCCTACGATTACTGCACAATGTAGTGTTACGAGTCTTACTC
>NZ_JBCGDP010000125.1:0-211 GCF_038739875.1 Flavobacterium polysaccharolyticum | reverse complement strand
CTTCAACCCGTTGCCAAGGAGCAGGAGCAGTAACCACTACTACCACAGCTACGAATTCAACAGGTATTACCTATAGTTTAGATGCCGCTTCATTAACAGCCGGCAATAGTATAAACGCATCCACAGGCGAGGTTACCTATGTAGCAGGTTGGTCAGGAAGTACAACAATTACAGCAAGCGCTGCAGGATGTAACGGTCCTGTTACCACTAC
>NZ_JBCGDP010000124.1:0-214 GCF_038739875.1 Flavobacterium polysaccharolyticum | reverse complement strand
AGTTTAGATGCCGCTTCATTAACAGCCGGCAATAGTATAAACGCATCCACAGGGGAGGTTACCTATGTAGCAGGTTGGTCAGGAAGCACAACAATTACAGCAAGCGCTGCAGGATGTAACGGTCCTGCTACCACTACACATGTAGTAACAGTGACCCCGACAGTAAGTATTGCAGCCTTCAGTCCAGCAACTTCAACCCGTTGCCAAGGAGCAG
>NZ_JBCGDP010000123.1:0-215 GCF_038739875.1 Flavobacterium polysaccharolyticum | reverse complement strand
AAGAACGGCTGTAGTACTAGCTGTAACAACTCCCAAACAATTGTCGGTAGCCGTTGGTGGAGTAAGACTCGTAACACTACATTGTGCAGTAATCGTAGGAAGTGTAGCAGCATCTGCAACAGGGGCTGTAGTATCCGCTATTACAATACTTTGATTTTGTGTCGTGCTGTTGGTTCCATCTGAATATGTCCAAACTACTGTTGTAGAAGATGTAA
>NZ_JBCGDP010000122.1:0-218 GCF_038739875.1 Flavobacterium polysaccharolyticum | reverse complement strand
GTATTCGATGCATTGTAATTGCTAATCGTACTGGTTTCTGCTGACGAACAAGACGCTGCTGTCGAACTAATTGTCGGAACAGCTGGCGTAACCAATTGCGCTGCATTGTTAAAGATGGCTGATGCTACTGAGGTACAACTTCCATTGCCTGATGTTACTGTATAATCTGTTCCAACGATCAATCCACTAATTAATCCTGTGGTGGTGTTGATTGTAAT
>NZ_JBCGDP010000121.1:0-223 GCF_038739875.1 Flavobacterium polysaccharolyticum | reverse complement strand
ACCCCAGCAGCGAACTTCAATTCCGCGACCCCAGTAAGCATTCCTTATGTGATCACCGATGGAAATGGAGGAACAGCTACTGCCAATGCATTAATTACAGTAACCCCAGTAAACGATGCCCCAGTAGTAGTAGATGACACTTATACCGTTGCGGAAGAAGGCACAGTTACTTTGACCCCATTAACAGGCGACAGCGATGTTGACGGGGATGTCTTGAGCATCA
>NZ_JBCGDP010000120.1:0-232 GCF_038739875.1 Flavobacterium polysaccharolyticum | reverse complement strand
CTTGTGAGAAATAAAAACGTTACTTACCTTTGCACCCCGCAAAACACGGAAAGTTCCTTGAGAGATTGATAAGAGAAAGAGAGATAAATGAGAATAAAAATTTTCAAAAAAAAGTTTCAAATTTTCTTGCCGGTTTAAAAAAGAATTTCTACTTTTGCACCCGCTTTGAGAAACAACGAAAAGCGGAAAAACAAAGAAGAATACGTTCCTAGACATATTGAATTGACAGCCG
>NZ_JBCGDP010000119.1:0-236 GCF_038739875.1 Flavobacterium polysaccharolyticum | reverse complement strand
TACTTTGACCCCATTAACAGGCGACAGCGATGTTGACGGGGATGTCTTGAGCATCACCAGCATCAACGGCACGACCTTAACCCCAGGCATAGCGCAAGTGATTGCGGTAACCAACGGCACGGTAAATATTACCGCAGCAGGAGTGATTACTTTCACCCCAGCAGCGAACTTCAATTCCACGACCCCAGTAAGCATTCCTTATGTGATCACCGATGGAAATGGAGGAACAGCTACTG
>NZ_JBCGDP010000118.1:0-236 GCF_038739875.1 Flavobacterium polysaccharolyticum | reverse complement strand
ATCCCCGTCAACATCACTGTCCCCTGTTAATGGGGTCAAAGTAACCGTACCTTCTTCCGCAACGGTATAAGTGTCATCTACTGCTACTGGGGCATCGTTTACTGGGGTTACTGTAATTAATGCATTGCCAGTAGCTGTTCCTCCATTTCCATCGGTGATCACATAAGGAATGCTTACTGGGGTCGTGGAATTGAAGTTCGCTGCTGGGGTGAAAGTAATCACTCCTGCTGCGGTAA
>NZ_JBCGDP010000117.1:0-240 GCF_038739875.1 Flavobacterium polysaccharolyticum | reverse complement strand
TCACTGTTACTACATGTGTAGTGGTAGCAGGACCGTTACATCCTGCAGCGCTTGCTGTAATTGTTGTACTTCCTGACCAACCTGCTACATAAGTAACCTCCCCTGTGGATGCATTTATACTATTGCCGGCTGTTAATGAAGCGGCATCTAAACTATAGGTAATACCTGTTGAATTCGTAGCTGTGGTAGTAGTGGTTACTGCTCCTGCTCCTTGGCAACGGGTTGAAGTTGCTGGACTGA
>NZ_JBCGDP010000116.1:0-241 GCF_038739875.1 Flavobacterium polysaccharolyticum | reverse complement strand
TTAATTGGATTGCAATATGACGCTCCAGTAGATTATAATGGAACTGATTCTGTTGGTAATTTTACATATAGTGTAAGTGATGGAAATACTACTGTAAGTGGACAAACTACCATCACAGTAACCCCAGTAAACGATGCCCCAGTAGTAGTAGATGACACTTATACCGTTGCGGAAGAAGGCACAGTTACTTTGACCCCATTAACAGGCGACAGCGATGTTGACGGGGATGTCTTGAGCATCA
>NZ_JBCGDP010000115.1:0-250 GCF_038739875.1 Flavobacterium polysaccharolyticum | reverse complement strand
CAATGTCAGAATCAGACAAAGTAATATCCGTTGGTGCTTCATTCACATCATTAATGAAAATAGTAAATGCTTTTTCGAAAGTGGATGTTCCATCGAAAGTTCTTACGCGAACAGAGTAGGAATCTTTTGTTTCAAAATCAGGACTCGCAGTAATTTTCAAATCACTACCTGAAATGGTAAACGCAGCATTATCGGTATCACCAGCTCCAGCTACTAAAGAATACGTAAACGAACTGCTATCTACATCGGT
>NZ_JBCGDP010000114.1:0-255 GCF_038739875.1 Flavobacterium polysaccharolyticum | reverse complement strand
CAGCCTATTTATGCGTCTTGCCAACTTAACCCCGGATGCCATGTGTTCAGTAATCAGGTTTCCAACACACTTGGTCATAGGTACAAACGTAACTACCTATTTTTGACATCGTCTTTTGCGCTAACGAAGCTTCATCATTGGTTCACTTGCGTTCAACTCACATAAACTTACCTTCGACATTCTTTGATGCCGTTTTTCTTTGTCGCTCACCACATTACAGTTTCCTAATAATGCAGCACAAAGTGGTTTAGTAAC
>NZ_JBCGDP010000113.1:0-255 GCF_038739875.1 Flavobacterium polysaccharolyticum | reverse complement strand
CTGAATACGTCCAAACTACTGTTGTAGAGGAAGTAATAGGAAGAACCGCTGTAGTACTAGCTGTAACAACTCCCAAGCAATTGTCGGTAGCCGTTGGTGGAGTAAGACTCGTAACACTACATTGTGCAGTAATCGTAGGAAGTGTAGCAGCATCTGCAACAGGGGCTGTAGTATCCGCTATCACAATACTTTGATTTTGTGTCGTGCTGTTGGTTCCATCTGAATATGTCCAAACTACTGTTGTAGAAGATGTAA
>NZ_JBCGDP010000112.1:0-264 GCF_038739875.1 Flavobacterium polysaccharolyticum | reverse complement strand
CTTCAACCCGTTGCCAAGGAGCAGGAGCAGTAACCACTACTACCACAGCTACGAATTCAACAGGTATTACCTATAGTTTAGATGCCGCTTCATTAACAGCCGGCAATAGTATAAACGCATCCACAGGGGAGGTTACCTATGTAGCAGGTTGGTCAGGAAGTACAACAATTACAGCAAGCGCTGCAGGATGTAACGGTCCTGCTACCACTACACATGTAGTAACAGTGACCCCAACAGTAAGTATTGCTGCCTTCAGTCCAGCAA
>NZ_JBCGDP010000111.1:0-270 GCF_038739875.1 Flavobacterium polysaccharolyticum | reverse complement strand
AGTTTAGATGCCGCTTCATTAACAGCCGGCAATAGTATAAACGCATCCACAGGGGAGGTTACCTATGTAGC
Organism: Flavobacterium polysaccharolyticum; assembly: GCF_038739875.1. NCBI lineage: Bacteria > Pseudomonadati > Bacteroidota > Flavobacteriia > Flavobacteriales > Flavobacteriaceae > Flavobacterium > Flavobacterium polysaccharolyticum. The sequence continues at coordinate 199 of NZ_JBCGDP010000111.1, read as the reverse complement.
AGGTTGGTCAGGAAGCACAACAATTACAGCAAGCGCTGCAGGATGTAACGGTCCTGTTACCACTACACATGTAGTAACAGTGACCCCAACAGTAAGTATTGCAGCCTTCAGTCCAGCAACTTCAACCCGTTGCCAAGGAGCAGGAGCAGTAACCACTACTACCACAGCTACGAATTCAACAGGTATTACCTATAGTTTA
>NZ_JBCGDP010000110.1:0-273 GCF_038739875.1 Flavobacterium polysaccharolyticum | reverse complement strand
CCGCTTCATTAACAGCCGGCAATAGTATAAACGCATCCACAGGCGAGGTTACCTATGTAGCAGGTTGGTCAGGAAGTACAACAATTACAGCAAGCGCTGCAGGATGTAACGGTCCTGTTACCACTACTCATGTAGTAACAGTGACTCCAACAGTAAGTATTGCAGCCTTCAGTCCAGCAACTTCAACCCGTTGCCAAGGAGCAGGAGCAGTAACCACTACTACCACAGCTACGAATTCAACAGGTATTACCTATAGTTTAGATGCCGCTTCAT
>NZ_JBCGDP010000109.1:0-275 GCF_038739875.1 Flavobacterium polysaccharolyticum | reverse complement strand
ATTTCAGGTAGTGATTTGAAAATTACTGCGAGTCCTGATTTTGAAACCAAAGCTTCCTACTCTGTTCGCGTAAGAACTTTCGATGGTACTTCAACTTTTGAAAAAGCATTTACTATTTTCATTAATGATGTGAATGAAGCACCAACGGATATTACTTTGTCTGATTCTGACATTGATGAAAATGTGGTGGCTAACTCAACTGTGGGAGCACTTTCTTCAACCGATGTAGATAGCAGTTCGTTTACGTATTCTTTAGTAGCTGGAGCTGGTGATAC
>NZ_JBCGDP010000108.1:0-277 GCF_038739875.1 Flavobacterium polysaccharolyticum | reverse complement strand
GTTGAGTTAGCCGCAACATTTTCATCAATGTCAGAATCAGACAAAGTAATATCCGTTGGTGCTTCATTCACATCATTAATGAAAATAGTAAATGCTTTTTCGAAAGTGGATGTTCCATCGAAAGTTCGAACGCGAACAGAGTAGGAAGACTTGGTTTCAAAATCAGGACTCGCAGTAATTTTCAAATCACTACCTGAAATTAAAAAAGAAGTATTATCGGTATCACCAGCTCCAGCTACTAAAGAATACGTAAACGAACTGCTATCTACATCGGTTG
>NZ_JBCGDP010000107.1:0-281 GCF_038739875.1 Flavobacterium polysaccharolyticum | reverse complement strand
CAACAATTTAAAAAAGCAACAGATGTGTTAGAAACTGGAATAGATGATGTGATTGAGAATCCAGTTTTAGAAACTAATTTTTATATTCAATTAGGCGAAACATTCAATGGTCTTGGAGATATGGCTAAAAAAGATTTCTTTTTTTCCAAAGCCAATCAATTAGTAAAAGAAAAGAAATAATGAAGTAATACGGATTTCTTTTTGTTCTCATAACACTGATGTCTTGTAAATCTAAGTCGGGTATGGTGATGACTGCACCAAAAGAAAACAAGAATACTACT
>NZ_JBCGDP010000106.1:0-282 GCF_038739875.1 Flavobacterium polysaccharolyticum | reverse complement strand
GTACTAACATCTAAAAAACCTTATAATTACAACTAAACATACCAAAAAAGGAGTAAAAATCCTAAGATTTCTACTCCTTTTATTTGTCAATTTACTCGGAAAAAGACTTTTTCAGTGGCCTCAGTTTGAACTCACAGCTTTTTTTTTATATCTAATGTCCCGTCCTGAAATAGCGATACACAAAAACAATCGTTATGGAAGAATACACGAATTATGTAAAGCGCACCCAGCGAGATTACAGCATGTCCTTAAAACTTCAAATCGTTAGAGAAGTTGAGCAAG
>NZ_JBCGDP010000105.1:0-283 GCF_038739875.1 Flavobacterium polysaccharolyticum | reverse complement strand
GATGCTGAAGCGATTCGTGCAGGTAAAATGAAACCTACACAAATTGCCGCAGAAGATAGAGATTATTACTTAGAAAGAAAATACCCTGCATGTGGTAACTTAGTTCCTCGCGACGTAGCTTCTAGAGCAGCCAAAGAAGTTTGTGATGCTGGTCATGGAATTGAAGCTAATGATACTAATGAAGGTGTTTATTTGGATTTCTCTTCTGAAATTCAATCCAAAGGAAAGCAAGTAGCTTACGCCAAAGGAAATCTCAATCCATCTCAAGAAGAAATTACTACCT
>NZ_JBCGDP010000104.1:0-286 GCF_038739875.1 Flavobacterium polysaccharolyticum | reverse complement strand
AAAAAACACACAACCATCATAAATCCAGATAAAATACTATATTTCCTACCTCAAATTTTGAAGATGCCGATTTAAATCCTATATTGCACTGCGATTAACACGGAAACATAATTCATTTAAAATCAACAAATTAAAGAATGGGAAAGCCGAAAACCAGCTAGAGTAGGCAAAAAAAAATATTAATATTAACATGAAAGCATTTTTCCCCACAATCTACTTCATGCTATTAGCTATTTTGGGCTGCTACAGCCAGAATAACACTAGCAAAACAAACACTTTTCCTACA
>NZ_JBCGDP010000103.1:0-286 GCF_038739875.1 Flavobacterium polysaccharolyticum | reverse complement strand
AAAAATTGCTTAACAGTTTCGTGAATCAACGACTCGGTGATATGTGTAGTAGGGAAGTGTTGATCAATTTCTGTTTCTAAATCGTAGGATGGAGTAGTGGCTCCTATATGAAAAGTGCCAGTATATTCTTTGGCTTGTCCTTGTAATTCCGTGATGCGTTTGGTGAATTTGCCAGTGCAGATTAATAATAAACCTGATGCCAATGGGTCTAAAGTTCCCGCATGACCAATCTTGAATTTTTTAGGCAAGCCAACTCTGTTAATCAACAAATATTTTAACTTATTTA
>NZ_JBCGDP010000102.1:0-287 GCF_038739875.1 Flavobacterium polysaccharolyticum | reverse complement strand
TGTCATTTTTATGACAAATGGTATCCTATTTGAAATAGAGTTAGCATCAAATTCAACTTAAAATACTATTATAATTATGACAACAGGTAATATTAATGTTTAGGTAGAAAACATCTTTCCCCTAATCAAAAAGTTTTTATACAGTGATCACGAAATTTTCTTGCGTGAATTGATTTAAAATGGAACCGATGCTACTCTAAAATTAAAGCACCTAACCAGTATCGGAGAGGCTAAAGTAGAGTATGGCAATCCAATCATTGAAGTTAAAATGGACAAAGAGGGGAAAA
>NZ_JBCGDP010000101.1:0-287 GCF_038739875.1 Flavobacterium polysaccharolyticum | reverse complement strand
AATGGGATAAAACCAAAATTAAATTTCCAAAACAGAATCTACTAAATGGTCAACCTTCAATAAAAACTTATTTATAAACATTACTACATTCCTGTACGAATTGCCTCAACAGGATCTAGATTAGCCGCCGATATAGCAGGCAAAATACCCGAAAGCAAACCAATAAAGGCCGATAAACTTGTCCCTAAAAGAATATTACCAAAACCTAATACAAATTAGAAATCCAACGCATTGGTCAACACAATAGCTATAACCCAAACAAAAAACAATCCAATTAATCCACCAAT
>NZ_JBCGDP010000100.1:0-287 GCF_038739875.1 Flavobacterium polysaccharolyticum | reverse complement strand
GAATCTCTTGAGCTAATAATTCAGGTTCCGGCAAACTATCTAAATCAACGTGACTATCATCCTTTAACCAAAATATATCAAAATTAGTTTTATCCCTGTTTATCAACTCAGCATATGAATATTTTCTAAATCTTCCCTTTTTATTATCCTTACCCCAAGTCTCATTAGTGAGATTTCTATCTGTTTCATGGTAACATTCCACAAATGATTTCAAGTTTTCATATTTTAATACTTGCTTTTTTAGGGTATGGTGCACATTTGTTCTATAGTCATAAAACCATATTTCT
>NZ_JBCGDP010000099.1:0-289 GCF_038739875.1 Flavobacterium polysaccharolyticum | reverse complement strand
ATTGCATTTTTTGCACTCTCAATGGTTTTATGAACAGACCAATTCATTTCCCCATAATATGGACATTGAACAGTATTAATATTAGTCAAATTAAAATTACTCCCTAATTTTATTTTTCTTCCCGCAAAATCGATGCTATCGATTGTCATTGATTCATAAACTTCACTGGGAATCTCGTGGTTTAAAATTCGATTTATATACTTCCGTTCAAATTATTTGTTAAGTTTATTATAATAACCAAACCAAAAAACGGAAACTGTTTTGTCTTTATTCTATAGAAAATAATAAG
>NZ_JBCGDP010000098.1:0-290 GCF_038739875.1 Flavobacterium polysaccharolyticum | reverse complement strand
ATCCTACTTGTACCTCTTGGTTTTTAAAACCGATAAATGAAAATACTAGGACATCATTTGAGGAGGCATTGATAGTAAATTCTCCATCAAAACCAGAAGAAGTTACTCCTTTTGCTCCCTTCAAGGCTACATTCACACCTGCTAAAGGAAGATTGTCTGTACCGGAAGTTACAATTCCCTTTATTTCATTAAGCTGTTGCGCTGATACTGTATAGGAAGTGAAAAGTATGATTAGTAACTCCAATAGACATTCTTTTTTTAAAAATAACGTATTGTTTAAAAAAAAAAAT
>NZ_JBCGDP010000097.1:0-292 GCF_038739875.1 Flavobacterium polysaccharolyticum | reverse complement strand
TAACTGAAAACGTAACGCCAAATATTAATAGCGTGTATAAGTACAATTTCTTCATAGCAGTTTTTTTTTTGGTAAGATTAGGTTTGATAATTTTGTAAAGTTGTTTTATATAAAAATTTATTAAATTAATAAAATATTAACATGACCAAAATAGAATAATAATTTGATTTTACAAATACATTAAAAAAAATATCTATTGTAATCATACAAACAAGCAAAAAAAATGAAATCATCATTTTTTTTACCACTAATGCACTTATGGCGTTTCAAAATCCAAAAAAAAACCATTTAA
>NZ_JBCGDP010000096.1:0-293 GCF_038739875.1 Flavobacterium polysaccharolyticum | reverse complement strand
AATTTTATTCTTTCCGCAACTACAGGAACTGATCATATAGATGAAGAATTTTTTTTGAAACGAGGAGGTAAAGTAATTTGCCTAAAAGGGGAGACTGAATTTTTAGAGCAAATACCCTCGACAGCAGAACATACTTGGGGCTTGCTTTTATCATTAGTAAAAAAAATCCCATTTTCATTTGATGATGTAAAGAAAGGTAATGGGAACAGGGATTTTTTTAAAGGACATAATCTTAAAAATAAAAAAATTGCCATTCTTGGAATGGGAAGAGTTGGTAAACAAGTAGCTAAAAT
>NZ_JBCGDP010000095.1:0-293 GCF_038739875.1 Flavobacterium polysaccharolyticum | reverse complement strand
GTTGAGGACATTTAAGAAGGAAAAACAACCGCAGAATCCTTCGATTATGACGGCTTAGAACATCAGATGGAAGGCAAGTTTAGACCTGGTCATTTTGATGGAGTGGGAACAATTTTAAAACGACTGTTCGAAATTATTACTCCAACAAAAGCTTATTTTGGAGAGAAAGATTTTCATCAGCTTCAGATAGTAAAAAAATTAGTCGCTAAAAACCATATTCCAGTAGAAATCATTGGCTGCCCAATTCACAGAGAACCGAGTGGCTTAGCCATGAGCTCTCGTAACGAAAGATT
>NZ_JBCGDP010000094.1:0-294 GCF_038739875.1 Flavobacterium polysaccharolyticum | reverse complement strand
CGAATTGTAATCGTTGGAAAAGCAAGTGAGATAACACCTGGTTTAGAAAAACTAAAACTACCATTATACTTTTTTGACAAATACGGCAATCCAGTAGAAAAACCAGTAACCAAAACAGAAATTCCAGCTGGAGTTACCGCCAAAAGCGTTTTAGAAAACTATATCAAAGCTATTGGTGGAGACAAAGCCGTGGCCACGGTAAAAACCATTGCAATGACTGGTTCTACAACCATTCCACAAACACCTTCTCCATTGAGTTTTACCTCAAAAATTGACAACAAAGGAAAGATGACA
>NZ_JBCGDP010000093.1:0-294 GCF_038739875.1 Flavobacterium polysaccharolyticum | reverse complement strand
TCAAAATCGGACTCTGCGCAATTGCCCACCCGCCTTTGCGAGTGCGACTAAAAGAATAGGCGTGGTCTTGGTCAATGCCCAAGCGTATAAGATTCTTTCTCTTTCGCTCGGGTTTCTTCCAATCGTGCCAAATGCAATATCGAAGTCGGTTTCTAAGCCAGCCGTCTATATCACGTAGTTTGCCCATAATACTCGGTCCCCGAAAATAGTTTAACCATCCTCGTTGGATTTGCTTCGCCTATTCGCCTTTCAGGCTCGGGTCATTGATTTTTCGGATGCGTTCCTCGAGACTTT
>NZ_JBCGDP010000092.1:0-295 GCF_038739875.1 Flavobacterium polysaccharolyticum | reverse complement strand
TAACACATCAGATTTGGAATTTGGTTTTTTTAATTTGGAATTTTATTTAGTGTGCTTCGCCAATTTCTCCTAACTTTTAATCCTAAAACATAAATACTTGGAATTTGGAATTTAATTTTTTTGGAATTTGTTCCCACTAGCTCGGACTTCTAAAATGGAATTTAAATCTTAGACGTTTAAATAGAAATCACTAAATTCTTTTCTTAAAAATTAACCCTCTCTGTAAATAAATACTCCAAAAAAAGAGAAAATAGATATTAGGTTTGCTTCAAAATTGCATAACTTTAGCAGTATA
>NZ_JBCGDP010000091.1:0-296 GCF_038739875.1 Flavobacterium polysaccharolyticum | reverse complement strand
AAGCATTAGCAAAAGATAAATCCGTTGGTGGGTTTAATCTATTTAGAATAATAGCTGTTCCGGCTGTAATACAACCATTACCATCTCTACCCGAGTAATTGATCGTTTGATTGGTTCCATTATCATTTACCGTTAACGTTCTTACACTACTGTAAGCACCTCCGTTGAAACTGTATACATAAGGAGAAGTACCTGTAGTTGGGACATTAATAGTAACTGTAGCAGATTGTTTTACATTCGTTGCATTACTACTAAAGGCTGTAGCCGAAGCTGACACCACTAAAGCCGTTGGCTGA
>NZ_JBCGDP010000090.1:0-297 GCF_038739875.1 Flavobacterium polysaccharolyticum | reverse complement strand
TCGAGACCCAATCACCGTTTAGGGAATTTATTATTAATTACGCCTTTGGTTCAAGAAGTACAAACACTTTTTCAGAATGCAACTATTGATGTTTTTATAAAAGGAAATCTTGGTCCCATTGTTTTTGATAATTTTACGGCTTTAAATCAGATTATTCGTTTGCCTAAAAAACATTTTGATGAATTGGGAAACTATATGAAGGTCTGGTTGAAACTGAATAAAGACAAGTACGATTTAGCCATCAATGCAGATAAAAATTCTTCGTAAGGTCGTTTGTCTATTCAACTTGTAGATGCA
>NZ_JBCGDP010000089.1:0-299 GCF_038739875.1 Flavobacterium polysaccharolyticum | reverse complement strand
ACTTGAACCAATGTTGGTAAAAACAGTGTCTAAATACACCGTATCCTTAGAAAATTTCAAATCACCTGTGCTAGCCACATTTTCAAAATCAGCTCGGCAAGAAGCCAGAAGCAGTATAATTCCAAGAATAAATACGGTAGCAATGGAGCGCATTTCTTATTTTTTTTTGGTAAAAATAACGATTAATTAGAATATGCCATAGCAAATCCTACAAATTTGATGGTTATGGCTGTTGCCTTTAAATCTAGTCAATTATACTAAAAAACAGTGATTGGTTTGTACTGACCAATTAGTTCGCT
>NZ_JBCGDP010000088.1:0-304 GCF_038739875.1 Flavobacterium polysaccharolyticum | reverse complement strand
GTTGGATACATTTTTTAACCTTTTATTCCAAGCTGTTCTTTTCAAATAGATCCACAACATCTTCTTTACCAACTTGCAGATTCCAAACGTGAAGTCCGAGAGCTTGAGCTGCATCAGTGTTTTCTTTTTTATCGTCTACAAACAAGGTTCTTTTGGGTGACAAATCATTTTGTTGCAAAACGTGCAAATAAATTTCGGTATCCGGTTTTCGCATGCCTACTACAAAAGAAAAATACACTTTTTCAAAGCATTGGTAAAAAGCCCCATAAAATGAACTTCCCGTTTTTTGCTCAAAAGTGTCAAT
>NZ_JBCGDP010000087.1:0-305 GCF_038739875.1 Flavobacterium polysaccharolyticum | reverse complement strand
ATAGAAATGTTATCCATAATTTTGCAAACTTCTAAAGTAATGGAGATCATGTTTTTAGTATGTTGATTTTTATTTTCAAAGGATTAAAATCGAAAAAATAGAATTTTAAAAAAATACCACATGATTAAAAAGCTATTTTTTAATAAACTGAATGCCAAATGTTGTTATTGGTTATGGTTACTGTTTTTACCAGTTTTAGGTACTGCTCAAGCATTATCAGGTACTTATATTATTAGTGCTTCTCAACCCGCACCTTTTTATAGTATTACTAATGCCATAACTAGAATTAATACTTCAGGAGTGAC
>NZ_JBCGDP010000086.1:0-310 GCF_038739875.1 Flavobacterium polysaccharolyticum | reverse complement strand
AAAAGTATATGTATTCGATGCATTGTAATTGCTAATCGTACTGGATTCTGCTGACGAACAAGACGCTGCTGTCGAACTAATTGTCGGAACAGCTGGCGTAACCAATTGCGCTGCATTGTTAAAGATGGCTGATGCTACTGAGGTACAACTTCCATTGCCTGATGTTACTGTATAATCTGTTCCAACGATCAATCCACTACTTAATCCTGTGGTGGTGTTGATTGTAATTCCTGGTGTAGCTGGGTCAAAAGTATATGTATTCGATGCATTGTAATTGCTAATCGTACTGGTTTCTGCTGACGAACAAGAC
>NZ_JBCGDP010000085.1:0-315 GCF_038739875.1 Flavobacterium polysaccharolyticum | reverse complement strand
GTTTCAAAATCAGGACTCGCAGTAATTTTCAAATCACTACCTGAAATGGTAAACGCAGCATTATCAGTATCACCAGCTCCAGCTACTAAAGAATACGTAAACGAACTGCTATCTACATCGGTTGAAGAAAGTGCTCCCACAGTTGAGTTAGCCGGCATATTTTCGTTGATAGCAGAAGCAGACAGCGCAATATCCGTTGGTGCTTCATTCACATCATTAATGAAAATAGTAAATGCTTTTTCGAAAGTGGATGTTCCATCGAAAGTTCTTACGCGAACAGAGTAGGAATCTTTGGTTTCAAAATCAGGACTCGCA
>NZ_JBCGDP010000084.1:0-320 GCF_038739875.1 Flavobacterium polysaccharolyticum | reverse complement strand
ATAAAGCTTGTTGTCTAGTTGTATATTTCATTTGTAGTTAAAAATTTTGCAAATTTAAATTATAAAAGGAGGCGAAACAATTAAAGAGTATAATAAATAAAAGATAATTTTAATTTCAAAAAAAAAAGGATAAACTATAAATAGCTTATCCTTAATTTTTATTGAATAATTATTCTCATATTTATTCAGCAGCTTCAGCAGTTGGCTCAGCACTAGCTTCAGGAGCATCAGTATCAGTAGCTTCTTCAACTTTTTTAGCTTTACCACCACGACGGCTTTCTGCTTTTTTAACTTCTTTTTTACCTCCGTTATAAAGTTCG
>NZ_JBCGDP010000083.1:0-324 GCF_038739875.1 Flavobacterium polysaccharolyticum | reverse complement strand
TCATTTTGGCTATCTCCTCTAGGGTTGTTCGCCTTTTGTGGATTTTCAGTGTTCTGAATTTTTCCATCAAACTGTTCTTCGACTTTTGACTTACGTAAATGCTCGGAATGATTATTATCTTATCCTTGCTTTTGACCGCACTCGGACGAATGGTAAAGCCTAAAAAGTCAAATCCTTTGGGGTATTTCTTTATAGATATTCCCCTTAAATTTACTATTTTGCTTTTCTCTGGATGCAAAGTCAGCTTGCAACTCTGCATTCTTTTGGTGATTAAATGAAGCAGATACAAGGCTTGTTTCTCAGTCTTGGAATGTACTATAATGT
>NZ_JBCGDP010000082.1:0-327 GCF_038739875.1 Flavobacterium polysaccharolyticum | reverse complement strand
GCACCAACGAAATTTCACTGGAACAATTGAAAGAGGTACTTGCTTAGGAACCTGAGTACAGCATTGCGCTTGTTGATTAAACTTTCTTACTGTGTACACTTTTAAGAAGATGATTTTTTACAAGTTATAGGCTTAAAGTATGAAAATATACCTACAAGGTTTTGAAAACCTTGCAGGAAATGGAGTTTCAAAACAGGCCTACAATTTTTTGAAAACCTTAAAGTAAATTGCACTCGGGTTTGCAACATAAAGAATAGCAACAATGAATACCAAGAAGCAAATTATTGCTCCTTAACCCCGATAGCAGCGGTATCCTTTGCTTTTTTT
>NZ_JBCGDP010000081.1:0-334 GCF_038739875.1 Flavobacterium polysaccharolyticum | reverse complement strand
TATGTGTAGATAATTTCTCTTCAATTTTTTCTGGTATTAATTTGATTCCACCGCTATATATAACATTATCAAAACGACCTAACCAGACAAATTGAGTATCTGACACAAGCTCTACGATATCATAGGTAACGATAGGTTCTGGATTAATGTTTTTAGCATGCACCACTAAACAATTATTCTCATTAGCGGTTACAATCACATTAGGCAAAACAGTAATAGCTCTTTCTCCTACTCGTTTGGCCGCAATATGCGTGATGGTCTCAGTCATTCCGTAAGTTTCGTATTTCTCATTTGGTAATTTTACTAATTCTTGTTCTAACGACTTATGAATTTT
>NZ_JBCGDP010000080.1:0-338 GCF_038739875.1 Flavobacterium polysaccharolyticum | reverse complement strand
GCTTTAAAACAGATGATAGTAGGTCTATCAGTGACGACTTTCAGGAGTAGTTACTAAACCACTTTGTGCTGCATTATTAGGAAACTGTAATGTGGTGAGCGACAAAGAAAAACGGCATCAAAGAATGCCGAAGGTAAGTTTATGTGAGTTGAACATGTCCGAGAAATAATGTGTTAATATACATTATTTCGAAGGAGGCGAGCGTAGCTCAGAACCAATGATGAAGCCTCGTTAGCGCAAAAGACGATGTCAAAAATAGGTAGTTACGTTTGTACCTATGACCAAGTGTGTTGGAAACCTGATTACTGAACACATGGCATCCGGGGTTAAGTTGGCAA
>NZ_JBCGDP010000079.1:0-392 GCF_038739875.1 Flavobacterium polysaccharolyticum | reverse complement strand
CAACCGATGTAGATAGCAGTTCGTTTACGTATTCTTTAGTAGCTGGAGCTGGTGATACTGATAATGCTGCGTTTACCATTTCAGGTAGTGATTTGAAAATTACTGCGAGTCCTGATTTTGAAACCAAGTCTTCCTACTCTGTTCGCGTAAGAACTTTCGATGGTACTTCAACTTTTGAAAAAGCATTTACTATTTTCATTAATGATGTGAATGAAGCACCAACAGATATTGCGCTGTCTGCTTCTGCTATCAATGAAAATGTGCCGGCTAACTCAACTGTGGGAGCACTTTCTTCAACCGATGTAGATAGCAGTTCGTTTACGTATTCTTTAGTAGCTGGAGCTGGTGATACCGATAATGCTGCGTTTACCATTTCAGGTAGTGATTTGAAA
>NZ_JBCGDP010000078.1:0-395 GCF_038739875.1 Flavobacterium polysaccharolyticum | reverse complement strand
TTTCAAATCACTACCTGAAATGGTAAACGCAGCATTATCGGTATCACCAGCTCCAGCTACTAAAGAATACGTAAACGAACTGCTATCTACATCGGTTGAAGACAGTGCTCCCACAGTTGAGTTAGCCACCACATTTTCGTTGATAGCAGAAGCAGACAAAGTAATATCCGTTGGTGCTTCATTCACATCATTAATGAAAATAGTAAATGCTTTTTCAAAAGTGGATGTTCCATCGAAAGTTCTTACGCGAACAGCATACGAAGCTTTTGTTTCAAAATCAGGACTCGCAGTAATTTTCAAATCACTACCTGAAATGGTAAACGCAGCATTATCAGTATCACCAGCTCCAGCTACTAAAGAATACGTAAACGAACTGCTATCTACATCGGTTGAAG
>NZ_JBCGDP010000077.1:0-437 GCF_038739875.1 Flavobacterium polysaccharolyticum | reverse complement strand
CACGCAATGGAATTTCACCCTTACGTTCTCACGGAACCGTGCTTGAAAGTCTCCCTTCACACGGCTCTTCATAGTATTAAATCACACAAATGTACTTACATTTATGGATGTACCAATAACCAATGTACGAATAAATCGGGTTTTTCTTTGTACTTTGTTTTGAGGTATCTAACCGCTGCCTTTTTGTACAATCCTTTTTCCCATTTTACCCATTTTAGTAGTCGCTCATTGAGTTGTCTCCATAGATTTTGAAGGTCGTTTTTCCTAAATTTGTGATAATAATTGATAATTCCTCTCAAGATTGGATTCATCATTTTGGCTATCTCCTCTAGGGTTGTTCGCCTTTTGTGGATTTTCAGTGTTCTGAATTTTTCCATCAAACTGTTCTTCGACTTTTGACTTACGTAAATGCTCGGAATGATTATTATCTTATCCTT
>NZ_JBCGDP010000076.1:0-444 GCF_038739875.1 Flavobacterium polysaccharolyticum | reverse complement strand
CTTTGGCTAAAACTGTAGTATTATCTAAATTATAAAAAGTCCAATCGTATGTTAAATTTGATGCAGCTGTTTCTAAAGAAAAATTTGCAACTACATTTGCATTCAAAACTTGGGGGGTATATTTGATGGTTCCTTCTATTGCTAGGCAGTCTGTTGGACAAAAATCAATATATCTCACTTCGGAGGATTCTTTACATCCATTTCCACTTGGACGTACTATAGATTGTGCGTTTTTTTCTGGCCTAACAACCCTACAAGAAATAAAATAATTATTTGATGATACGTATTGACTGATATCAATATATATATCTTGATCTAATCTATTTAAAATTTCTTCATCTGTTAAATCAACATAACCAGATACACCCCAATAGAAATCAAGATGAATATCAGATGATCTTTCAGGTGAAAAAGAAAAATCAATTGTTTCAGAATAAGGACGAG
>NZ_JBCGDP010000075.1:0-477 GCF_038739875.1 Flavobacterium polysaccharolyticum | reverse complement strand
AGCCCCTGTTGCAGATGTTGCTACACTTCCTACGATTACTGCACAATGTAGTGTTACGAGTCTTACTCCACCAACGGCTACCGACAATTGTTTGGGAGTTGTTACAGCTAGTACTACAGCGGTTCTTCCTATTACATCTTCTACAACAGTAGTTTGGACGTATTCAGATGGAACCAACAGCACGACACAAAATCAAAGTATTGTAATAGCGGATACTATAGCCCCTGTTGCAGATGCTGCTACACTTCCTACGATTACCGCACAATGTAGTGTTACGAGTCTTACTCCACCAACGGCTACCGACAATTGCTTGGGAGTTGTTACAGCTAGTACTACAGCCGTTCTTCCTATTACATCTTCTACAACAGTAGTTTGGACATATTCAGATGGAACCAACAGCACGACACAAAATCAAAGTATTGTAATAGCGGATACTACAGCCCCTGTTGCAGATGCTGCTACACTTCCTACGATTAC
>NZ_JBCGDP010000074.1:0-494 GCF_038739875.1 Flavobacterium polysaccharolyticum | reverse complement strand
CCTGCTGTTAATGAAGCGGCATCTAAACTATAGGTAATACCTGTTGAATTCGTAGCTGTGGTAGTAGTGGTTACTGCTCCTGCTCCTTGGCAACGGGTTGAAGTTGCTGGACTGAAGGCAGCAATACTTACTGTTGGGGTCACTGTTACTACATGTGTAGTGGTAGCAGGACCGTTACATCCTGCAGCGCTTGCTGTAATTGTTGTACTTCCTGACCAACCTGCTACATAAGTAACCTCCCCTGTGGATGCATTTATACTATTGCCTGCTGTTAATGAAGCGGCATCTAAACTATAGGTAATACCTGTTGAATTCGTAGCTGTGGTAGTAGTGGTTACTGCTCCTGCTCCTTGGCAACGGGTTGAAGTTGCTGGACTGAAGGCAGCAATACTTACTGTTGGGGTCACTGTTACTACATGTGTAGTGGTAGCAGGACCGTTACATCCTGCAGCGCTTGCTGTAATTGTTGTACTTCCTGACCAACCTGCTACATA
>NZ_JBCGDP010000073.1:0-555 GCF_038739875.1 Flavobacterium polysaccharolyticum | reverse complement strand
GGATTTTCAGTGTTCTGAATTTTTCCATCAAACTGTTCTTCGACTTTTGACTTACGTAAATGCTCGGAATGATTATTATCTTATCCTTACTTTTGACCGCACTCGGACGAATGGTAAAGCCTAAAAAGTCAAATCCTTTGGGGTATTTCTTTATAGAGATTCCCCTTAAATTTACTATTTTGCTTTTCTCTGGATGCAAAGTCAGCTTGCAACTCTGCATTCTTTTGGTGATTAAATGAAGCAGATACAAGGCTTGTTTCTCAGTCTTGGAATGTACTATAATGTCATCAGCATAGCGTTCAAATGGCTTTTCGGGATGGTATTTTTCCATCCATTTATCAAACACAACGTGTAGAAATAAATTTGCCAATAATGGACTGATTACTCCTCCTTGTGGTGTTCCTGATACTGTGGCTGAAAAACGTCCATCTTGTTGTACCACGCCTGCTTTGAGCCATCTTTGGATGTACATTACAACCCATTTGTCTTGGCAATAGTGTTGTACTGTTTTGATCAGTAGTTCGTGATCGATATGGTCAAAGAAGCCTTTAATGT
>NZ_JBCGDP010000072.1:0-566 GCF_038739875.1 Flavobacterium polysaccharolyticum | reverse complement strand
GAGCTGGATGAAGCCGCTACGAAATTAGCGTATTACTATCAACAAACTTACGACCTGAAAGAAAATGATTTGATGGGGATCATGATGGATACTTCGAACTGGTCTTTATTGGGGATCTTATCCATTTTAAAATCGGGAGCAGGTTATGTTCCAATTGATCTTTCTTTACCAAAAGAACGTCAATTGTACATGGTACAGGAAGCCAATGTGAAGTGTTTGTTGATCGAATCTTCGAGCTTATTTGATGTAATTGATTTTTCAGTTCCGGTGTTCTCTATCGATATTCAGTATGCCGATATCCAGGCACTTCCACAGGATGTTACTTTTACATCATTGGCAACAGAGGAGACGACTGCTTATGTGGTTTACACTTCGGGTACAACAGGACAGCCAAAAGGAGTTCAGGTGAGTCATAAGAATTTGGTAGATTATTATGAAGGATTGGAAGCTAAGATTTCGATCAGTGCCAACAAAAGCTTCGGATTAATGTCTTCACTTTCTGCCGATTTAGGAAATACTGTATTGTACGGTTCTTTATTAAGCGGAGGATGTCTGCACTTATTCAA
>NZ_JBCGDP010000071.1:0-595 GCF_038739875.1 Flavobacterium polysaccharolyticum | reverse complement strand
TCATTTTGGCTATCTCCTCTAGGGTTGTTCGCCTTTTGTGGATTTTCAGTGTTCTGAATTTTTCCATCAAACTGTTCTTCGACTTTTGACTTACGTAAATGCTCGGAATGATTATTATCTTATCCTTACTTTTGACCGCACTCGGACGAATGGTAAAGCCTAAAAAAGTCAAATCCTTTGGGGTATTTCTTTATAGAGATTCCCCTTAAATTTACTATTTTGCTTTTCTCTGGATGTAAAGTCAGCTTGCAACTCTGCATTCTTTTGGTGATTAAATGAAGCAGATACAAGGCTTGTTTCTCAGTCTTGGAGTGTACTACAATGTCGTCAGCATAGCGTTCAAATGGCTTTTCGGGATGGTATTTTTCCATCCATTTATCAAACACAACGTGTAGAAATAAATTTGCCAATAACGGACTAATTACTCCTCCTTGTGGTGTTCCTGATAATGTGGCTGAAAAACGTCCGTCTTGTTGTACCACGCCTGCTTTGAGCCATCTTTGGATGTACATTACAACCCATTTGTCTTGGCAATAGTGTTGTACTGTTTTGATCAGTAGTTCGTGATCGATATGGTCAAAGAAGCCTTTAATGT
>NZ_JBCGDP010000070.1:0-600 GCF_038739875.1 Flavobacterium polysaccharolyticum | reverse complement strand
TAGCAGCGGATGCTAAAGCAAAAGCAGATGCTGAAGCATCACAAAAAGCAGCAGCTGAAGCGAAAGCTAAAGCCGATGCAGAAGCAGAACGTTTACGTCAAGAGAAATTAGCAGCGGATGCTAAAGCAAAAGCAGATGCTGAAGCATCACAAAAAGCAGCAGCTGAAGCGAAAGCTAAAGCCGATGCAGAAGCAGAACGTTTACGTCAAGAGAAATTAGCAGCGGATGCTAAAGCTAAAGCAGATGCTGAAGCAGAACGTTTACGTCAAGAGAAATTAGCGGCAGATGCTAAGGCTAAAGCAGATGCCGAAGCACAACAAAAAGCAGCAGCTGAAGCGAAAGCTAAAGCCGATGCAGAAGCAGAACGTTTACGTCAAGAGAAATTAGCGGCAGATGCTAAGGCTAAAGCAGATGCCGAAGCACAACAAAAAGCAGCAGCAGAAGCGAAAGCTAAAGCCGACGCAGAAGCAGAACGTGTTCGTCAAGAGAAATTAGCAGCAGATGCTAAGGCAAAAGCAGATGCACAAGCAGCACAAAAAGCAGCAGCTGAAGCGAAAGCTAAAGCCGATGCAGAAGCAGAGCGTGTTCGTCAAGAGAAAT
>NZ_JBCGDP010000069.1:0-641 GCF_038739875.1 Flavobacterium polysaccharolyticum | reverse complement strand
GCACTCATCGCAGCGCTCCATCGGTAAGCCACTCCAACCACTACTTTCTCTACAAACATAAAGTTCGCTGATGCATCTACTTGTAAAGGAGAACCTTTTACTAATTTGGTTAAAAATGCAGGTTTGAATTTGATGTCATTCGATAAGTCAAACACATAACCTCCTATTAAATAATAATTCATTTTTTCTTTAAAAATCACCACTTCATTATCGTCATAACGATTGGTTTGAATGAAATTAGGAACCGATAATCCTAGATAAGCTTTGTCTGAATGATAGTAAATACCAGCTCCGATGTTTGGAGTAAAGACGTTTCTTAAATTCTGAAATTGTGGATCCCCTTGATCAACAGGATTGAGTTTGTTAACATTCAAATTAAACAAATTAGCGGTCGCTTTCATCCCAAAAGAGAGTTTAAAATTCTCTGAAGTGGGAATGGTGTAGGATAAGTCTGCTGAAATCGTATTTTCATTCGTAGGTCCAATTTTGTCATTAACAAATGAAAGACCTAATCCTAAATTACTATTGCTAATAGGCGTATTGATTGAGGCGGCATTAGTAGTGGGTGCTCCATCCAAACCTACCCATTGGGTACGATGCAGCGCAAATATGCTCATAACTCCGCGACTACCTGCATACGC
>NZ_JBCGDP010000068.1:0-669 GCF_038739875.1 Flavobacterium polysaccharolyticum | reverse complement strand
TAAGCATTCCTTATGTGATCACCGATGGAAATGGAGGAACAGCTACTGCCAATGCATTAATTACAGTAACCCCAGTAAACGATGCCCCAGTAGCAGTAGATGACACTTATACCGTTGCGGAAGAAGGCACAGTTACTTTGACCCCATTAACAGGGGACAGTGATGTTGACGGGGATGTCTTGAGCATCACCAGCATCAACGGCACGACCTTAACCCCAGGCATAGCGCAAGTGATTGCGGTAACCAACGGCACGGTAAATGTTACCGCAGCAGGAGTGATTACTTTCACCCCAGCAGCGAACTTCAATTCCACGACCCCAGTAAGCATTCCTTATGTGATCACCGATGGAAATGGAGGAACAGCTACTGCCAATGCATTAATTACAGTAACAGTTGTTACACCAGTTATTGTTGCTACCAATGACGATTACTCGAATCAACCTATTGATTCTTCTAAAGGAACCGTTTTGGATATTTTAGCGAATGATAGGTTGAATAATGGAACAGTAAGTGCCTCTCAAGTGGTCATTACTATTGTTGACGCTACTGGAATAACAGGTGTTACAGTTGATGCACAAGGCAGAATAACAATTCCAGTAGGTATACCAGTTGGAGACTATATTTTGACGTATTCTATTTGTGATGTTGATAATCTAAATAATTGTGCCA
>NZ_JBCGDP010000067.1:0-679 GCF_038739875.1 Flavobacterium polysaccharolyticum | reverse complement strand
TTGGGAGTTGTTACAGCTAGTACTACAGCGGTTCTTCCTATTACATCTTCTACAACAGTAGTTTGGACGTATTCAGATGGAACCAACAGCACGACACAAAATCAAAGTATTGTAATAGCGGATACTACAGCCCCTGTTGCAGATGCTGCTACACTTCCTACGATTACCGCACAATGTAGTGTTACGAGTCTTACTCCACCAACGGCTACCGACAATTGCTTGGGAGTTGTTACAGCTAGTACTACAGCGGTTCTTCCTATTACTTCCTCTACAACAGTAGTTTGGACGTATTCAGATGGAACCAACAGCACGACACAAAATCAAAGTATTGTAATAGCGGATACTATAGCCCCTGTTGCAGATGCTGCTACACTTCCTACGATTACTGCACAATGTAGTGTTACGAGTCTTACTCCACCAACGGCTACCGACAATTGTTTGGGAGTTGTTACAGCTAGTACTACAGCCGTTCTTCCTATTACATCTTCTACAACAGTAGTTTGGACGTATTCAGATGGAACCAACAGCACGACACAAAATCAAAGTATTGTAATAGCGGATACTACAGCCCCTGTTGCAGATGCTGCTACACTTCCTACGATTACCGCACAATGTAGTGTTACGAGTCTTACTCCACCAACGGCTACCGACAATTGTTTGGGAGTTGTTACAGCTAGTA
>NZ_JBCGDP010000066.1:0-693 GCF_038739875.1 Flavobacterium polysaccharolyticum | reverse complement strand
TCGCTAATTACTTTAACGGTTCTGGAATTGCAATAAGAAATTTATACGGTCCATCGGAAGATACGACTTATAGCAGTTATTATAGAGTAGAAGGATTTTATGAAAGTTCAGTACCAGTTGGTAAAGCAATTGATAACACCCAGTTTTATATCCTCTCTGATGCATTGGCTTTACAACCAATAGGTGTAATTGGTGAGATTTGTATTTCTGGAGATGGCTTATCTCGAGGTTATTTGTACCAGCCAGAATTAACAGCAGAAAAGTTTGTTACCAATCCTTTTTGTGAAATAGGAAAACTTTATAAAACGGGAGATTTAGGCAAATGGTTACCTGATGGTACCATAGCTTGTATAGGAAGAAAAGATAGCCAGGTTAAAATAAGAGGGCATCGGGTAGAGCTTGGAGAGATCGAACATGTTTTAGAAGCCCAGCAGGACATCGATCAATGTGTTGTTATCGCTGCGATGGTTCAAGGAGAGCAGGTTCTTGTAAGTTATCTTGTTAGTACAGCTGTTATTGATAAACAACAGCTTCGATTATCATTAGCACGAGAATTACCTGATTATATGTTACCAAGTTATTATGTTTTTATGGATGAGTTTCCTCTTACTCCTAATGGTAAAATCGATAAGAATGCATTACCCTCCGTAAGCACAGATGATATTATTCAGGCTGAGTATGTAGCTCCAAGAA
>NZ_JBCGDP010000065.1:0-840 GCF_038739875.1 Flavobacterium polysaccharolyticum | reverse complement strand
TGATGGTAGTTTGTCCACTTACAGTAGTATTTCCATCACTTACACTATATGTAAAATTACCAACAGAATCAGTTCCATTATAATCTACTGGAGCGTCATATTGCAATCCAATTAATTGGGCACTCGTAAGCATTTGTCCATTGGTTATAGTTGTTCCGTTAGCCAAGGTTACTGTTCCTAGAGTTGGTAAACCTGTAACTGTAATAGTAAGGACACCACTATCAGGATCGGTTGGTGCTGCTAATCCTAATGCAGTATTTGTACTTTCTTCAGCTACATTTATAGTACTGTTCGAAGCTACTGGAGGACAATTATTTACTGTTACTTCTTCTGTTTCAGTTAATTGTATTGAACAACTTGTTGTTGCATTAGTAGCCAATACATTAAAAGTAGTAGTGGCTGTTAAATTTCCTGTTGGTAAATTAATTGTTCCTCCATCTCCTGCTACGGCTGTTCCTACATTGGTAGTTCCTGTACGCAATTGGTAATTAACACCAACAACCGAACTAACAACTGTAATATTTGTACCCGTACCTGAACAGATAGGACTTGTTCCGTTTAATACTAAGTTAGCTGCTGGCAATGGATTTACTGTTACTACATGTGTAGTGGTAGCAGGACCGTTACATCCTGCAGCGCTTGCTGTAATTGTTGTGCTTCCTGACCAACCTGCTACATAAGTAACCTCCCCTGTGGATGCATTTATACTATTCCCTGCTGTTAATGAAGCGGCATCTAAACTATAGGTAATACCTGTTGAATTCGTAGCTGTGGTAGTAGTGGTTACTGCTCCTGCTCCTTGGCAACGGGTTGAAGTTGCTGGACTGAAGGCAGCAATAC
>NZ_JBCGDP010000064.1:0-859 GCF_038739875.1 Flavobacterium polysaccharolyticum | reverse complement strand
TCGTTAGCGCAAAAGACGATGTCAAAAATAGGTAGTTACGTTTGTACCTATGACCAAGTGTGTTGGAAACCTGATTACTGAACACATGGCATCCGGGGTTAAGTTGGCAAGACGCATAAATAGGCTGTTTTAAGGAACAAGTGAACTCTATATCGCTCTGCCAAATCGAAAGAGGAAACAGACAACAAAGGGTGTGGTTGAGATATAGGGGGCAGACTTAGTTGTAGTAGTGATGAAGTTTCTGTAATGGAAATGGAGCAAAGGACTAAGCATAGTAAGTTTTACTAACAATTTACAACCAACTAAAAGGGATGATAGATTATTATGAAACAAAATCACAGCCAATAACCAAAGTAATGGTTTGGCAAGCATACAAAGAAGTAAGAGCCAACAAAGGTAGTGCAGGCATAGACAAAATGAGTTGGGAATACTTGGAAGAGAACAAGAAAACCGAACTCTACAAACTATGGAACAGGCTCACCTCTGGTAGTTATTACCCTAATGCTGTCAAACAAGTAAGCATACCTAAGAAAGATGGAGGAATACGAAAATTAGGCATTCCAACACTTTTAGACCGTATTGCACAACAAGTAGTCAAACGCCATTTAGAGCGAATAGTCGAACCACTTTTTCACAAAAGTTCGTTTGGATACCGTCCAAATCGAAATGCACATCAAGCCATCAAGCAAGCTAATGAAAATTCATTTAACCATGACTTTGCCATAGATCTTGACATTAAAGGCTTCTTTGACCATATCGATCACGAACTACTGATCAAAACAGTACAACACTATTGCCAAGACAAATGGGTTGTAATGTACATCCAAAGATGGCTCAAAGCAGGCGTGGTACAACAAGA
>NZ_JBCGDP010000063.1:0-1027 GCF_038739875.1 Flavobacterium polysaccharolyticum | reverse complement strand
ATCAAATATACCCCCCAAGTTTTGAATGCAAATGTAGTTGCAAATTTTTCTTTAGAAACAGCTGCATCAAATTTAACATACGATTGGACTTTTTATAATTTAGATAATACTACAGTTTTAGCCAAAGTTAGTACTGCTAATGCAACACAATCTTTTTCCACAGCAGGAAGATATCGTGTGGTTTTGAACGTTAAAGATGAAAAAGGATGTATAACCACCTTAGAGTCATATACCTCAGTACTCCCTGCATGTACACCTATAACAGGTGTGATAAAAATAAGTTCAAGCAACACAAGTGGCAATTCAATTAGTACTCTGTTTCAGTTTTCTAGTCCAGGTAGTACCTCTTCATTAGCTTGTAATGAAACTTCTTTTCCTGTTAAATTGTATACTGTCGATAAGCTATTGCAAGTTGGTACTCGATTGTTCTTAGACCAAAACTTAATATTGAGTGCGGGTAATGGAAAGATATGGTATAAAAATGCTGCGGATGGTATTTCCTACAGGGTTGATACTAATGGCGTAATTACTGAGATTTTTAACTGCTCTAGTACTGATCCTTCAGCAAGTTTGGGTTATGAATATATTATATCTCCAGGAGTTGGTTTTAGTCAACATTACGTAAAATTTATTTCAATGGACGGATTTGAAAGCGCTGTTTCGCTATCAAGTAATGATGGTAATGCTACTATTTGTGCAAAATCAATTATTGAAGATAATGGAGAAGGCGCAACATTACAAACGGGAAATAGATGTAATTAATCAGTATTTAGCTTAAAAAATAAAAAATAATCTACCTAAAATAGATAAATTGATGATGGTAAACGATTTTAAAATAAAAAAATACTGGTTCCTTACTTTTTGTATGGTACTGTGTTCATTCGTGACTTTTGCGCAGGATTTGAGTGATCAACAAATTGGTTTTGATGTAGCTCGAGTGACCACTTCACTCAAAGAACATGGGGTGAAAGACCAAGATCTTGCGCGAGAAATTGCTATGATGCGAGAAATGCAAAAAACGCAGTAT
>NZ_JBCGDP010000062.1:0-1122 GCF_038739875.1 Flavobacterium polysaccharolyticum | reverse complement strand
TGATATTTCGTACATTATAGAATTATTACGACATAATTTTTATAATGAAGAATACCTGTCTTGAGGGTAAAGATACAGAGCTTATTTCAGTTTTACAAGGTCATTTCAAAGGGAAACTCAATTTAGCAAGGGTCAAGCTCATTTGTTTATTTATAACGGCTTTATGCAAAATAAAAACAGTTAATTATGATAGGTTAGCATCGGGATTTGATACAACCGCCAATAAAAATAGCTCTTATAGGAGGGTTCAAAGATTCATGAAGGAATTTGACTTTCCTATGAAAATAGTTTCTTCTTTGATATTCAATGTATTACCGGTAAGATGCGATTTGGTATTGGTTTTAGATAGAACCAATTGGAAGTTCGGAACTAAAAATATCAACATTCTAATGTTGGGAGTCAGTTATAAAAAAGTTGCATTTCCATTGATGTTCAAAATGTTGGATAAACGAGGAAATTCAGATATACAAGAGAGGATTGATTTAATCAAAACCTACACAGAATGGTTCGGGAGGCAAAGTATAGATTGTCTCTTGGCTGATAGAGAGTTTGTTGGGGATAAATGGTTAGAGTTTCTAAACCAAAACAATATTAGGTATTATATTAGAATCAGAAATAATTTCAAAATTTATTCTTATCAAAAACAGGAAGAGATTAAGGCTTTTTGGTTGTTCAATAATTTAAAAATAGGCGAGTTTCACCACTATCCGAGAATTGTGGAGTTACATGGTCAAAAATGCTATCTTTCTGGGAACAAGACCATTGCTAGGGATGGGAAAATAGAATTTTTAATTATTGTATCATTCAATAAACCAGAACAAGCAATGGTTTATTATAAACAAAGAGGGCAAATTGAAACTCTTTTTAGAGGTTTAAAAAGTAGTGGTTTTAACATAGAAGACACACATGTGACGGATTTAAAAAGATTAGAAAAACTATTTTCTCTAACAATGATTGCTTTTGTATGGTGTTATAAAATTGGCGACTATTTGGATGAATACATCCAGAAAATAATAATAAAAAAACATGGCAGAAGAGCAGTAAGTGTTTTCAAGTATGGATTAGATTATTTGTCAAAATTTCTTTTGACAGGATTTAAATCTTTGGAAAACAATATGTTTT
>NZ_JBCGDP010000061.1:0-1126 GCF_038739875.1 Flavobacterium polysaccharolyticum | reverse complement strand
GCTTTACCAACTGGTACTGAACTTTCATAAAATCCTTCTACTCTATAATAACTGCTATAAGTCGTATCTTCCGATGGACCGTATAAATTTCTTATTGCAATTCCAGAACCGTTAAAGTAATTAGCGATACTAACCGGAAAAGCTTCTCCGGCTAGATTGATTCCTACTGCATTCTCAAATGAAACTCCTTTATCGATAAGCGAATGAATCACTGAAGGAACGGTATTTATCAACACTTTTTGATCTTTGTCTATATAATCTGCAATAGATAATCCATTGGCTAATAAGCGTATTGACTTGCCAATACTAAGAGGATAGAAAAACTCATATACCGATAAATCAAAACAATGTGACGTTACTGCATATAAAATATCAAAATCAGTATCGCTGAATTCTCTTTGTGACCAATGCAACATTGAGGAGGCATTTTTATGAGTAATCATTACACCTTTGGGCTTTCCTGTTGAGCCTGAGGTATAAATAATATAGGCCAAATTGTCAGAATTAAATGATACCTCTGGAAGAGATTTCGAAATAGGGCTAGATGTTATAAACTCTGCTATAACAGTTTCGTCTATTGTCACCTTGCATTTGCTATCTTCCTCTATATAGGCAATACGCTGCGATGGATAATTAGGATCAATAGGTACATAGGCACATCCTGTTTTTAAAACGGATAACAAAGAAATAGGAAGCCATTGGCTGCGATCCAATTTTACACCTACTAAATCTTCTGTAGACAAACTATAATTACTCAACAAATAATGTGAAAGTTCATTGGATAATTCATCCAGCTCTTTATAGGTAAAGCTTTTTTCATCAGTTATCAAAGCAATCCGATCCGGTGTTTGTAATGCTTGAGTGACAAATAATTCAACCATAGTAGTAGCTGGATAAGCTACCGTTGTATTATTAAAATCATATAATAATTGTAATTCCTCATCAGAACCCAAATAATTAATCGTAGCTATTTCTTGATCTGGGTTTTGGATGCATTCTGATAAAAATGTATCAAAATGTGCAACCAAACGTTCTACAAAAGAAAGCTCATAAATATCAGTATTGTACTCTACATGCAAGGATAACTGACCTTTTTTCTCTGAAAATATAAAACTTAGATCAAACT
>NZ_JBCGDP010000060.1:0-1288 GCF_038739875.1 Flavobacterium polysaccharolyticum | reverse complement strand
TACAATTTTAGACAGTAGCAAGCTCAGGTTTGCTACTGTTTTTTGTTTTATAGGTTCTCATTTTAATTTTGTTTTGGTGATGCATCTGATTTGGAGTAAGCATGTAATTAGAATAATGAGGTCTGATTTCATTATAGATATCAATAGCTTCTTTTACAATTTTTTGCATGATTTCTGCTTTTTGATTGTATTTGTCAACCCTAAATTCCTGTTTTAAAATACCATTAATCCTTTCTGCCACTGCATTTTCATAAGGGTCAGAGTTTTGTGTCATACTGCATAGAATTTTATTTTTATTAAGATGCTTTTGGTAGTCATTAGCACAATATTGAATCCCTCTGTCTGAATGATGTATCAATGGTAAGTTTTTGTTGTTTCTGTGTTTAAGAGCCATTTTAAAAGCCTTCAAACTGCTTTCTGTGTTCATGTTATCGGCAACATAATATCCCATAATCTTTTTAGAATAAGCATCTGTGACTAAGCTTAAATAGCAAGGATTATCTCTTTTTCCTATATAGGTTATATCAGAGACCCAAACTTGCTCTGGTCTGTTAATTTCTAAATCTAGAATTCGATTTTGATGTTTATTAAATCGATGATGTGAGTTAGTCGTTACATGATAACTTCGTTTAGGATGTATCAATAAATGATTGGCTCTGAGTATATCAAAGAACTTATCTCTTCCAATTTTCATTAATTGAAGTTTATCCAACAAAAGATAATATAGTTTTCGAGTACCTATTCTAGGCATTGTCTTCCTGATATTATTCACCATCAAAATCACTTCTTTGGCTTTGTTTTGTTTGGATGCTATTCTTCTAGTCTTTCGATAATAAACCTGTCTGTCTATCCCGAACAAATAACAGGTAAACGCTACTGTTTTTTGTTCTTTTGCTCTAAAGCGGGCGATTGTTCGGGTGCAGAGTTTTTTCGGATATCGATATGATATTCTTTCTCAGCTAAATCAATCATCATGTCAAACAAGATTGCTTTTTTATCTGCAACGTAAGCTTGTCGTTCTAAAAGAGCCTTTTGTTTTTCTAATAGCTTGACTTGGGCTTCAAGTTCCATAATTTTTTGTTCGGGTGACTTTGCCATATTCAAAGGGGTTTGGTTTTCCCAATCAAAGTTACCAAATTTTCGTAACCAGCCCAGAACTGTAGCATGGCTTTGAATGCCATATTGTTTTCTAATTTGGGTAATTGATGAACTACCTTGCTCAACTTCTCTAACGATTTGAAGTTTTAAGGACATGCTGTAATCTCGCTGGGTGCGCTTTACATAATTC
>NZ_JBCGDP010000059.1:0-1337 GCF_038739875.1 Flavobacterium polysaccharolyticum | reverse complement strand
TAGCATCAGCCATCTTTAACAATGCAGCGCAATTGGTTACGCCAGCTGTTCCGACAATTAGTTCGACAGCAGCGTCTTGTTCGTCAGCAGAAACCAGTACGATTAGCAATTACAATGCATCGAATACGTACACTTTTGACCCAGCTACACCAGGAATTACAATCAACACCACCACAGGATTAATTAGTGGATTGATCGTTGGAACAGATTATACAGTAACATCAGGCAATGGAAGTTGTACCTCAGTAGCATCAGCCATCTTTAACAATGCAGCGCAATTGGCAGTGCCGTCTGCGGCATTAGTTTTGGGCGGTACAAGTTCAATTTGTACTGGTGCAACTACAAATATAAGTGTTACTAATTCAGAAGTTGGAATCAGTTACCAATTGCGAGATGGAGTATCAAATATAGGATCGGCAGTTATTGGAACAGGAGGAACGATTAGTCTGTCGACAGGAGCTTTAAATACAACAACTACGTTTAATGTTTTAGCAATTAATACTTCTACTACTTGTACTGTCCAATTAACAGAAACTGAAATTGTAACTGTAAGTAATTGTTCTCCAGTAGCTTCGAACAGTGTCATAAATGTAGCTGAAGAAAGTACAAATACTACATTAGGATTAGCAGCACCAACCGATCCTGATAGTGGCGTCCTTACTATTACAGTTACAGGTTTACCAACTCTAGGAACAGTAACCTTGGCTAACGGAACAACTATAATCAATGGACAAACGCTAACGAGTGCCCAATTAATTGGATTGCAATATGACGCTCCAGTAGATTATAATGGAACTGATTCTGTTGGTAATTTTACATATAGTGTAAGTGATGGAAATACTACTGTAAGTGGACAAACTACCATCACAGTAACCCCAGACAACGATGCACCAGTAGCACAAGACAACGCTTATAGTGGATCAGAAGATGCAGGTAACATTACAGGGAATGTCATTACAGACAATGATGCCACAGCAGGATTGGATGGCGATGTTGATTCAACAACCTTAACCGTTCAAGACTATACCATTGCAGGCATCACAGGCGTACAAGCCGTAGGATCAGCCGTAACGATTCCAAGTGTTGGAGCGATTACAATATTGGCAGATGGAAGTTTAACATTCGTACCATTGGCTAATTACAACGGAACCGTTCCAACGATTAGCTATACATTAACCGATGGCGCTTCAACTGATACAGCAAATGTTGTCATCACAGTAACCCCAGACAACGATGCACCAGTAGCACAAGACAACGCTTATAGTGGATCAGAAGATGCAGGTAACATTACAGGGAATGTCATTACAGACAATGATGCCACAGCAGGATTGGATGGC
>NZ_JBCGDP010000058.1:0-1367 GCF_038739875.1 Flavobacterium polysaccharolyticum | reverse complement strand
ATTCGTACCATTGGCTAATTACAACGGAACCGTTCCAACGATTAGCTATACATTAACCGATGGCGCTTCAACTGATACAGCAAATGTTGTCATCACAGTAACCCCAGACAACGATGCACCAGTAGCAGTAGATGACACTTATGCCATTGCGGAAGAAGGCACAGTTACTTTGACCCCATTAACAGGCGACAGTGATGTTGACGGGGATGCATTGAGTATCACTAGCATCAACGGCACGACCTTAACCCCAGGCATAGCGCAAGTGATTGCGGTAACCAACGGCACGGTAAATGTTACTGCAGCAGGAGTGATTACTTTCACCCCAGCAGCAAACTTCAATTCCGCGACCCCAGTAAGCATTCCTTATGTGATCACCGATGGAAATGGAGGAACAGCTACTGCCAATGCATTGATTACAGTAACAGTTGTTACACCAGTTATTGTTGCTACCAATGACGATTACTCGAATCAACCTATTGATTCTTCTAAAGGAACCGTTTTGGATATTTTAGCGAATGATAGGCTGAATAATGGAACAGTAAGTGTCTCTCAAGTAGTCATTACTATCGATAATTCTAATGCTACTGGAATAACAGGTGTTACAGTTGATGCACAAGGCAGAATAACAATTCCAGTAGGTATACCAGTTGGAGACTATATTTTGACGTATTCTATTTGTGATGTTGATAATCTAAATAATTGTGCCACAGCTACGATTACTATAGTAGTAAAAGATCCTTGTGATTTTGATGATAGTATCTCTTCATGTGATATTTTGGTACACAATGCTTTTTCACCAAACAACGATGGAACAAACGAAGTGTTTGTCATAGAAAGAATAGAGAACTATCCTGAGAACACCGTTGAGATCTACAACCGTTGGGGAGTACTAGTGTTTGAAGTATCTGGTTATGATAATGTCTCAAAAGTTTTTGTTGGATTGTCCGAAGGCCGTGTAACAGTAAACAAAGCCGATGCTCTACCTAACGGAACTTACTACTATGTGGTTAAATATAAAAAACCAATTAGTGGAGCCATCAACCAAAAAGCGGGTTACTTATACTTATCAAGATAAACTAAAAAAAGAATAGCCTGAGACATACAAAACTCAGGCTAAAAAAAATAAAGGATGAAAACAAGAATTATCACTTTCATTACGATGTTACTAGCTGCGGTGGTTTATGGTCAACAAGATGCACAATTCACTCAGTACATGTACAACACCATCAGTATCAACCCCGCGTATGCAGGTAGTCGCGGAGTTATGAGCATATTTGCGCTGCATCGTACCCAATGGGTAGGTTTGGATGGAGCACCCACTACTAATGCCGCCTCAATCAATACGCCTATTAGCAATAGTAATTTAG
>NZ_JBCGDP010000057.1:0-1398 GCF_038739875.1 Flavobacterium polysaccharolyticum | reverse complement strand
TGTATCGTCCTAAAAAAAGTTTACAGTTTTTAATTAATACCTAGAATAGGTTTACATTTTTTTTTAATACTAGAATTAGTTTACAATGATAGTGTTTTTTCGATAATAGTTCTT
The DNA here is from genome assembly GCF_038739875.1 of Flavobacterium polysaccharolyticum. NCBI lineage: Bacteria > Pseudomonadati > Bacteroidota > Flavobacteriia > Flavobacteriales > Flavobacteriaceae > Flavobacterium > Flavobacterium polysaccharolyticum. The sequence goes on along the minus strand of NZ_JBCGDP010000057.1, from coordinate 1,284 downwards.
CCATAGTTTTTCTGTTTTTATGTTGTTATAATGAACTTTTTCAGGCGTTAAATAACCTATACTTTGATGTGGTCGTTCCTGGTTGTATAATTTTACTACAGTTTCCAATAATTCTTTAGCCTGTTTAATGTTATCAACCGAATAATCATTTAGATATTCTTCTTTAATAATCCCATTTATGCGCTCTGCAATAGCATTTTCCAATGGATCTCCATTTTCGGTCATACTTATTTTTATGTTGTTACCTTTTAGAAGATTAACATATAAATCGCTGCAATATTGCACTCCTCGGTCTGAATGGTGCGTGAGTTGAAAATGGCAATCTGGCCCCTTATTCAGGCCAGAGATTGCCATTTTCAACGCTTCCATGGTCTGAGCAGCTTCCATAGTCTGAGAGACATGATAACCAACAATCTTTCTCGAATAAGCATCGGTTATAAAGCTTATATAGACGAATCCGTTTTCTGTTTTCCAATATGTTATGTCGCTAACCCATAATTGATTCGTCGAACTTGGAATAAAATTCCGGATCAAATTTGGGTATTTTTTGAACCTGTGATAAGAATTTGTTGTTGAGATTCTTCGTTTTTTTCTTCTCACTAACAGAAAATTGGCACTCAATAAATCAAATAATGCATCTCTTCCCATTTTTATTTGATGTTCTATAAAAAAAGGCTGAAGTAATTCATAGAGTTTTCGTGTACCGATGTGACGATGGTTTTTTCTAATTTCCAAAACTCGTTGCACAACCAACTCTTCTTCAAAACAAACTAGCTCCTGTTGCCAAAAATGCTGATAATAAGACTGCCTAGTGATTCCAAGTAATTGACAAAATTTTCCTAGGCTAACTTTGGAATTTCTGTCTTTCATTTCTTGAATTACTTGGAATCGGACTTTTTTATAATAGAAATTTTAAACTCTTTCTCAGCTATCTCAATCATACGTTTGTACATTTTAAGCTGGAGTTTTAAATCTTCATTCTCTTTTTCAACATCTTTTGAAGTCGATTGTTGTCGTTTTGCCATAAACTGAAATTCTGAAATCGAGGAAATTTTGGATTCAATATACCCAAATTTACGAAGCCAATCTAATATAATACTTGTACTTGATTTTATTCTATATTGAGATTTTATCTCTGCTTTCGTTTTAGTTCCTTTAATATATTCTTCGCAAACCTTACGTTTGAATTCCTCCGAATAATTAGAATAACGTTTTGTAGTGTTTGTTCCTGCACGATTGATCATAAATTTACATTTTTATGTAAACTTATTTCAGGACAAGACA
>NZ_JBCGDP010000056.1:0-1521 GCF_038739875.1 Flavobacterium polysaccharolyticum | reverse complement strand
GTAACTATTCAGCCTATTCAAAAAAACATAGTTATGAACAATTTGACTTTCTGTTTTTAGAAAAACAGCTTTATTATGAACACTTGTTCATTACTAATTAACAACTATCTGCTTTGTTTTCTTTACTTTTTATTGGTGTTTGTTTCCTTTGTGTCAAACAAATAGAAATTGAACTCCGACAAAAAACGTATTGCTGAATTAGAGACCAAAGTTATCCGATTAGAATCATTAATTGAAAAATTACTTGATAAAATCGAGGACTTAACGCATCGAAAAAACAGTCTTAATAGTTCAGTTTCGCCTTCTAAAGATGAGAATAGGCCTTTGAAAAACCAAAGTCTCCGCACTAAATCTAGCAAAAAACCGGGTGGACAACCAGGACACGAAGGCACTACGTTAAAAATGGTTGAGAATCCTGATCAAATCATCAATCACAAACCTGATTTTTGTAATTGTTGCGGAAATGATTTATCCGACAAGCCAGAAGAGTTGCTTTTAAAAAGACAAGTGGTTGATATTCCAGTCATTCTTCCAAAATACACAGAACATCGAATTTTTAAAAAGACATGCTCTTGTGGACATCAAAACAAGTCTGTTTTTCCAGAAAACGTAAAAACAACGATAAGTTACGGTGCTAATGTTCAAGCGACTATTGCCTATATGCATACTCGTCAATACTTGCCTTTTGAGAGAATGAGCGAATATTTTAAAGACGTTTGTAATCTGCCTATTTCACAAGGTACAATTTGCAATCTCTTGGATGGCTTTGCTCTAAAAGCACAACCCGTATATGATTTAATTGCTCAAAAAGTATCGAACGAAAAAGTTGTTGGTGCTGATGAAACAGGCATTAGAGTAAATGGTAAAAATGGTTGGTTTTGGACTTGGCAAAGCAAGTTCGCTACATTTGTAGTGTTTTCAAAAAATAGAGGAACAGCTACTATTGACACTAATTTTTCCCAAGGTTTTCATGATGCAGTTTTAGTCCATGATTGTTGGGCAAGTCATTTTCAAACCCAATGCAAAACGCACCAATTATGCATCGCACATTTATTGCGAGAACTTATATTTCTTGAACAACGCTTTGAGTCCAATTGGGCCACAAACTTCAAAAGGACATTGTATGAAGCTTTAGAACTTAAGAAAAATTTAGACCAAGAACACTATAACAATCCAATCTTAGAAAGGGATAAAATAAGAATCGCTTTAGATGCTTTATTAGAAAATCCACTTCCTGAAAATCAAAAGAAACTGCGTGCATTCCATAAACGAATGATAAAGCACAAAGAATATATTCTTACTTTTCTGCATCATTTCCACGTACCTCCTGATAATAATGCATCGGAAAGAGCAATTAGAAATGTAAAAGTTAAACAAAAAGTATCGGGTCAGTTCAAAACTGAGAATGGTGCTCAAATCTATGCGGTTATTCGTTCGGTAACCGACACCTGTATTAAAAACGGTCAAAACATATTGGCCGCTTTTAAAACCATCGCTATATTAAAGGCTGAATAGTTACAA
>NZ_JBCGDP010000055.1:0-1550 GCF_038739875.1 Flavobacterium polysaccharolyticum | reverse complement strand
CAGAGATGACAGTACCTGCTGTCTGTTCAAACGAAAAATTTGCGGATTCTCCAACAAAAACTTGCTGGGTAGGTAGTTTTAATTCTCCTGTTTTTGGGGTACAATTAACTACTTTTAATGTAATTGGGTTTCGTTCTAAAACAAGATTTTGATAATAAACAGAAGGATCTGAATTTGTAATTTGAGAATTTTTAGATATACAATAGTAATCTCCCGCATCGGTTGTTTTAAGATTTGTAATAGTATATTCTCTAGAAGTAGCTCCTGGAATCAAAACACCATTTGGTGATACTCCTTTATACCACTGAAAAGTATCTTCAGGGGTAAATCTATTATCTTCAAACATCTTTAAAGTTACTCTACCATTTGTTGAACCTGAGATTGTTTTTTCAACATCTATTTTTTCTTGGGGTGCATAATAAAAATATCTCAATTTAGTCTTATAAGTAGAATAATCAGTAGCAAAATCAACAAAACGGAAATTATTATTGTATATGTTTAAATCTTTAAAATCAATTAAATTTATTAAACTTGGAATAGTACCAAAAAATTTATTATTTTGGATAAATATACCAACAAGTTTAGTCAACTGACCAACCTCTACCGGTATGTTACCTTCAAGTTTATTATTCATTAAATTTAAACTGTTAAGATTAATTAATTGACTTATCTGAGAGGATATCCCGCCACTTAATTGATTGGCTGCCAGCGTTAAACGAATAAGTTTATTTAACTTATAAAGTTCTAAAGGTATAGTTCCTTCTAGTTTATTTACTTGTAAATCAATATTTTCAAGTTGAACTAGCTGACCCATTTGAGGAGGAATAACACCATTAAGATTATTAAAACTTAAATTTAATTCCTTAAGTTGCAATAATTGACCAATCTCTGGGGGTATAGAGCCAGTAAGTTTATTATTTAATAACCTAAGCCATATAAGTTTGGTTAATTGTCCTATCTGAGAAGGAATTACACCACTGATTTCTCTATTTCTTTGAAAATCTAAATAGGTAAGTTGAGTTAATTGACCAATTTCTGAGGGTATAGATCCTGACAAATTATTACTCCCTAAATTAAGCCAATCAAGCTGAGAAAACTGCCCAATCTCAGCAGGAATATTTCCGACTAAATTATTATAATTTAGTTCTAATTTTACGACATGACCATTTGCAATAGTAATCCCATACCATCCTGTACCTGCACCTGAATTACTAAAATTCCAGCCGGTAACTGGTTTTGAAAAATCCCAACCTGTTTTATTTTTCCAATTAGCACCTCCAGTAGCATCATATAAAGCTTTCAAAGCATCTTTCTCACTTTGAGGAATATCAGTGACTGCTGAAGATTTGTTAGTAGTTGCTTTAGCCTTTTGTTCTGATCTTATTTTATTCAAAATAGCCTCTTCACTTTTTTGCATTTCAACATACTGCGTTTTTTGCATTTCTCGCATCATAGCAATTTCTCGCGCAAGATCTTGGTCTTTCACCCCATGTTCTTTGAGTGAAGTGGTCACTCGAGCTACATCAAAACCAATTTGTTGATCACTCAAA
>NZ_JBCGDP010000054.1:0-1727 GCF_038739875.1 Flavobacterium polysaccharolyticum | reverse complement strand
TTTGAGTGATCAACAAATTGGTTTTGATGTAGCTCGAGTGACCACTTCACTCAAAGAACATGGGGTGAAAGACCAAGATCTTGCGCGAGAAATTGCTATGATGCGAGAAATGCAAAAAACGCAGTATATTGAAATGCAAAAAAGTGAAGAGACTATTTTGAAAAAAATAAGATCAGAACAAAAGGCTAAAGCAACTACTAACAAATCTTCAGCAGTCACTGATATTCCTTTGGAGGAAAGAGCTGCTCTTATCGCTTTGTACAATAGCACTGGAGGAGCTAATTGGACAAATACAAAATCTAATTACAAGCCATGGGATATCACAAATCCTAGTTCTAATGTTAATGCATGGCAAGGGATTACAGTATCTAATGGGCATGTAGAAAGTGTTGTTTTGAATAGTAATAATCTTACGGGAAGTATACCAAAAGAGATTAAGAATTTACCTTATTTGCGCTCATTACAATTGGTTCACAACTTTCTTACTGGTGAAATTCCTAGTGAGATTGGTCAATTAACAAAGTTATATGACTTAAATTTGTATAATAATCAATTATCAGGAACTGTTCCTAATTGGATTTCTAATCTAAAGGATTTACAAAATCTTTATTTAGGTATGAATAAGTTGTCAGGAAATATACCTGTATTTGGTGATTTGACGAAATTACTTTTTCTTGATCTTAGTGCTAATTCATTGACTGGTACAATACCTATAGAAATTGCACAATTGAAAAATCTAAGGGAATTAAAATTAGGTTTGAACCAGCTCACGGGAGAAATTCCTATTGAAATTGCTACTTTAAGTTCATTAACTTGGTTAGTTTTAAATAATAATCATTTGTCAGGAACTATTCCATCAAAAATTTATGAGTTGCCAAAATGTGGTTTTTATTATTTAAATTATAATGATTTCACGGGCTCTCTCCCTATAGATATAGGAAAAAATACAAATTTGTATATTTTATCTTTAGGTAATAATAAATTATCGGGTAACATACCTGCAAGTATAGGTCAATTAAATATACTTCGTTTATTAGATTTGTCTTATAATTTATTCGATGGTTCAATTCCAAATGAGATTGCAAATTGTAAAGGACTCTTTAGATTATGGCTGAATAATAATCAGTTAACTGGGAATGTTAATTTGAATTTTCAAGAATTTAATACGTTATATGATATCGATATCAGTTCAAATAAATTGTCTGGTAATGTTCCTGATTTAACAGGTCAAAATTCTATGAAACTAATAAATTTTAGCAATAACAATTTTCGTTTTGTAGATTTTGTTAATCAATTTAGTTCATATAAAGCAAAACAAACAACTGGGTTTAAATATTCTCCACAAGCAAAAATAGGAGTTCTAGAAACAATTAATAAAACAGCAGGACAGACAGTTGATTTTAAAATGTTTGCAGATAATGATGATAGATTTCATTCAGAAGATACGTACCAATGGTTTAAAGACGGGGTTGAAATTTCCGGTGCGGTTGGAAAAGTATTTACCATAAGTACTTTGCTAGCCACAGATTCTGGTTCGTATGTTTGTAAATCGTACCATATTGCAAATCCGGATATGTCACCTTTGGTCTTAGAACGAGAGCCAATTACATTAAAAGTAGTTAATTGTACCCCAAAAACAGGAGAATTAAAACTACCTACCCAGCAAGTTTTTGTTGGAGAATCCGCAAATTTTTCGTTTGAACAGACAGCAGGTACTGTCATCTCTG
>NZ_JBCGDP010000053.1:0-1753 GCF_038739875.1 Flavobacterium polysaccharolyticum | reverse complement strand
AGAGCCACTGAAAAACCACGTCAATTTTGATAGACCTCGTTTTTAGATAAAAAAAACGCTTATAATTGGATTTTAATCTTCCTTTTATAAGCGTTTTTCCTTTGTGATTAATTTTTTAATGGGATTTTATTGTGGCTACATTTCGATTTATGTAAGTCTATTTTAGATGAACTTGTAAGTAGGCCTCATTTCCTACATTAATTTTAGTATTCTTTTTAAATTGACTGTAAAAATAGCCATTGCACCCTGCATTTGCATATTGTTAATACCATATGATAGTGCTCTATCATAACCGTGTACATTTTTTAACTCACTATTTTTGGCCTCTATCTTGTATCGATGTTTTGCTTTTTCTTTGTAATATTCTGTTTCTTGAAAAGCTATTTGGTCTTGATGTAATTCTGATTTTATGGTTACCGAGTACGTTTTTGTTTTAGATCCATCTTTGTAACAGCCATTTTTTAAAGGGCAAGATTTGCATTTTTCAACATCAAAATAATAAGTGTCTACTTGATTTCCCCCAACATCTTTAGTGCCTTGACGCGCTTTTCTTATAGCTAAATGTCCTGCTGGACAAACAAACCTATCAGCATCTTTATTATAATCAAATTTGTCTTCGTCTTTTCTAAAACCTTGTGCTATAGATGGATTTAGTCTTGCTACTACTTTAATGTTTTGTTCACTTGCGATTTTAAGGTTTTCTTTTCCAGCATATGCCGCATCGCCAATAATAGTCTCTACATCAATTCCGTTCTCTTGACTAATTTCTAAAAGTTTAGGTAATTTGGGGCCATCGCCTTTCTCGCCTGATGTTACTACAGCTGCCGTAATAATACGTTCTTCGGTCATAGCTAAATGGGTTTTGTAGCCAAAAAAGGAACTATCGGCAGATTTATGACCTGTTTTTGCATCGGTATCTTTGGATAGGATTAAGTTTTCTTGAGTATCTTCTACGGTTTCTTTTAGCAGATTTAATTTTTCTTTCACAGAAGTTATCGAACTTATAGATGGCTCATTTTCGATACGTTTTTCTAACTCTTTGCAATAAGCCAATTCCTTTTCTAAATCATTGTCGGTATTTTTTTTAGGCATACTTTCTTTGAATTGGTCGTCAAAGAGGTATACTGTTTTTCGAAGAAGTTTTGAACGTTCTCTCAACACTTCGATTGCTGAAAATGGGTTGGATCTTGATAAAGTATGTGTGGCGTCAACGATAATAGACTTAGAACGAATTATACCTTTTTCAATAGCGATGGCTACCGTTTTGTTTATTAATAAATTTAATAAGTCGGTGTCTTTCAAACGAAGTTTTCTAAATTTTGTCAACGAGCTAGAATTGATAACATCGTCTTCTGGATTCATATCCAAAAAATATTTAAAGGACATATCGTAACGCGAACGTTCCACTACATCAACATCAGAAACAGTGTAAATTGTTTTAAGAAGCAGATACTTGAACATACGAATAGGACTTTCTGCCATACGTCCATTATTGGTGCAGTATTTATTTAACAATTCATCGTAAATGAAAGAAAAATCAACCAAATCATTGATTTTTCTTAAAATATTATTCTTCGGAATAATTAAATCATATAACGAAGAATGTTCACTAAACTGTATTGATTGCTGTTGTACTAACATCTAAAAAACCTTATAATTACAACTAAACATACCAAAAAAGGAGTAAAAATCCTAAGATTTCTACTCCTTTTATTTGTCAATTTACTCGGAAAAAGACTTTTTCAGTGGCCTC
>NZ_JBCGDP010000052.1:0-1799 GCF_038739875.1 Flavobacterium polysaccharolyticum | reverse complement strand
TACATTGGTTATTGGTACATCCATAAATGTAAGTACATTTGTGTGATTTAATACTATGAAGAGCCGTGTGAAGGGAGACTTTCAAGCACGGTTCCGTGAGAACGTAAGGGTGAAATTCCATTGCGTGCCTCGATTGTGCGACATATTGCGAGAAAAAATGGAAATAGAAATAATTCTTGTTGAAATAATAAAAATTCTTGAGAAAGAAGAGCCGAAAAATGAAAATTTGATACAATTATGTAAAAATTGTAAAGGCGGAAATTGGGAAAGTAAAGCATATTTCAGGTTTGTGAATCCGAATAATGCAAATCAACCAAATTCAGAATGGCAATTTCAAGATAACGTAATAATTGAACATAATGAAATTGGAACAATTGTAATCGATTTATTGAAGAACAATAAAATTGGCGGGATTGAACTTCTAAATCAACTAAAATAATATAATTCAAAATGCTTAAAAATATCATATTGACTGCAATTTTAACTTTCAACTTTTGCAGTTATTCACAAACAATAAAAAAAGTTGTGGAATTAGAAAATAAGTATCAAGAATGTTTGGATAGTGGAAATGGAATGAAAAAATGTTCTATGGATTTTTATTCAACTTCTGACAGTTTACTAAATGTTGCGTACAAAAACTTAAAAATCAAATTGAATACAATTGAACAAACTAATTTAAAAATCGAGCAACAAAAATGGTTGAAAAAACGAGATGCCTATTTTAAAAAAGCATTTCTAGTAGCAAAAACCGAAAATAGTGGCGATACAGAAAGTAGCGATTTCCAAATGTTTTATTTTGACAAAAAAAGTACGTATGTAATTGAACGAGTTAAAGAATTAATAAAGCGAAGAAACAAAATTAAATAAAAATACGATCGCACAACACACGCTACAACGGATTTGGGCAATTGGCTTAATTAGGAAGATTGTTTTGTATTTGGCAGTTTAGTGATAACCGAAAAATAAATCTTAACTTGGAACCCAAACCCGCTGTAGTACCAGAACGTTGGGATACATTCTAAAAATCACGTAAATGAAAAAACTCTTTATAAATTTAGCAATATTAATTTCAAGTTTGAATTATGCTCAGACAAAAGACAATTTTGAAAACCTTGATATTAAAATAAAACATATTGAACTATTATTTAATGAGCAAAAAGATAATGAATTAGCCGAAAATATTTGTCCGAAAATTGTTAGATATATTGGAAATAAAGATAGTGCTGTAGTAGTATTTAAGTATATTTTTAATCTGATAAAAGAACAAAAAATAACTAAATACAAGTTTACTGCTGGAAAACATTCAAAAATCGTGAAGTCAAATACAGAACTACAATGTAGCGTACCAACAATTACGGAACTAGAAAATGATAATGTTATAGTCCATACCGAATCTACATTTTTGTTTTTTTCAGATGACAACGGTAAAAATTGGTGTTTTGCAGTTAATGGCGAAAATAACTCTGATTATAATAAAATTTTGAACTTAAATGCAGAAATTGTAATACCCGAAAGAATCCAAAAAGTTACTCAAAAGAAATGAAGAACGCCTCCCAACACACGCTACAAGCAATTTGGGTATTTGGCTTAATTTAAAAATGGTTTTGTATTTGGAAATATTTGGCAAATCCGAATAATGAGTTTAATTTAGTCCCAAACTGCTTATAGCGCGGGAACGTGTGTGACTTGAACAACAACGTAGTTGTTGATGCTTTAAAACAGATGATAGTAGGTCTATCAGTGACGACTTTCAGGAGTAGTTACTAAACCACTTTGTGCTGCATTATTAGGAAACTGTA
>NZ_JBCGDP010000051.1:0-1918 GCF_038739875.1 Flavobacterium polysaccharolyticum | reverse complement strand
TGAGTATGTAGCTCCAAGAAATGAGATTGAAAACCAATTGGTTGTGATCTGGCAGGAGATATTAGGATTGGAAAAAATAGGTATTACCGACAATTTCTTTGAATTAGGAGGAAATAGCTTAAAAGCATCTGTTTTAATAAATAGAATAAATAAGACTTTTGATACAAGATTTTCCATTCAGGATTTATATGAAACCCAAGAAATAATTGGAATTTCAAAAAAATTAAAATTTATTGTTTTTCAAAATCAATTTGCAGTAGAAACTGCCGAAGATTTTGATGAAATAATGATATAAAAGACTCCTTATTGTATTGAAGTCGAGCATGGTTATGCAGATAGCGATGCTTTTTAGCACTATTTTATTTATTATAAATATTTTTTGTTGTTATCAATTAGAATAATTAAGGTCTTAAAATCCATACCTACGTTTCATCTTTACTAAAAAAAAAACTGTGATAGAAAATTTAATATATACGTTAGAGTCATTAAAAATCAGACTTATTATAGAGAACGGGAACCTAAAAATTAATGCGCCAAAAGGTGCATTGACTAGTGATATTATTGATGATATTAAAGTTCATAAAAATGAATTGATTACATTACTTTCTTCTTCAGAGACAATTCCAAAAGCAGAAACAAAAGATTATTATGAACTTACTTCATCACAGCATCAATTATGGACGATAAGTCAGTTTGAAATAGGTAACTCAGCCTATAATATATTTGAAGCATTTGAATTCAAAGGAGTATTAGATTTTGATAAATTAACCAAAGCTTTTGCAATATTAATAGAACGACACGAAAGTTTACGTACCATTTTTAAAGAAGATAAACAAGGAAGATTAGGTCAATATATAGTTCCAGTCGAGCAATATGCAGGATCTTTACAAATTGTGGATCTAGATAATGGAACCAGCGAAATGTTGGAAAATCATGCTGATACGATCCGAAAACATGTTTTTAATTTAGAAAAAGGACCTTTGTTCATTGGAGATATTGTGAAGGTATCAAACGATAGAAATATCCTAATGTTTAATATGCATCATATTATTGGCGATGGCTGGTCTATGGGGGTATTGTGTAATGAATTTATAGCAATTTATAATGGATTTTCTTTAGGGCATGACGTAATATTGCCTGACTTGCCTATTCAGTACAAAGATTATTCAGAATGGCAAAATAGTAAAACTAGACAATCCGTATTGGAAAAGGCGAAAGAGTTTTGGTTAAATATGTTTTCAGGAAATTTGCCTGTTTTGGAACTACCATCTAATAAAATAAGACCAAAGCTTAAAACCTATAATGGTTCGGGATTAGATTATTCATTTTCGAAGACAAGAACATCTCAATTTAATACATATGCACAAGAAAATGGGGCGACTCTCTTTATGGTATTAATGGCAGGAATTAATGGATTGTTCTCAAGATATGCCAATACTAGAGATATCATTTTAGGCACCCCAATCGCAGGAAGAGACCATAGTGACTTAGAGCATCAAGTAGGGTTGTATTTAAACACATTAGCAATTCGAACCACTTTTGATGAAAAAGTAAGTTTTAAAGAATTACTAACAATTCAAAAAAAGATTTTATTAAACGCCTATTCACACCATGAATACCCTTTTGGTAGTCTAGTTGAATCGCTTGGGGTAAAAAGAGATTTAAGTAGATCCGTTTTATTTGATACTTTAGTTGTATTTCAAAATCAAGAAGAATTATTAATATCCGAAGGTTTAATTCTAAATGGACTTGAAATATCTCCATACAAGCATTTGAAAAAAACATTCAGTAAGTTTGATCTAAGTTTTATATTTTCAGAGAAAAAAGGTCAGTTATCCTTGCATGTAGAGTACAATACTGATATTTATGAGCTTTCTTTTGTAGAACGTTTGGTTGCACATTTTGATACATTTTTATC
>NZ_JBCGDP010000050.1:0-2233 GCF_038739875.1 Flavobacterium polysaccharolyticum | reverse complement strand
ACATAAACTATTTCAATGCTTGGTTTATAAAAACAAAAAAAAGTTAAAAAAAATAAATAGCTGATTAACAAGCTATTAAGTAAAAATTGACGAGAATAAACATTTTTAAGCACAAATAACTTGTTAATTTTTAAAGTACAAATTTAGAAATATTTAAGCATTTACAACGAAAAAATGCAGAATTTTATATCAAAAAAAAATATATCACTAGTGTCCACTTAAAATAAGATGAAAACCAGTTGGTTAGTATTATATTCATTGACATTATTGTAATCTGATTTCATAAGTAGTTCATTTATGGATGTTTTATCGAGTAATGATGCGGATAAAATTTGTAGAATTTCGTAGGTTGAGCGATTGATCTTTAAATCTTTTGCTATTATAGAAACCAAACAGTAAGTTGCAATTGCTACATTAATTTGAATACGAACAGCATTTTCTGTTGTTCCCCAAAAGGTCTTAACTTTTAGCTGCTGTTTTATCCATTTAAAGAACAATTCTACTTGCCATCTTTGTTTGTAAAGTAGTGCAATATCTTGAGCTGATAATTCAAAATTATTGGTCAAAAAAACTAACATTTTTTTATTTTCAGCATCGAAAAACTTCACTTTTCTTATCTTTTCTGGATAATCTTTTGAGGTATAAAAACCTTCTATTTTACCAATTTGGTCATATTTAATTCCAGTGGTTTTGTCAATTTTTAGAGAATACATTCTTTTAAATTTCATATTAGATTTTGCTCTAACAACAAAATAAGCATTAGCTTTAGTAATTCGAAAAAGTCGATCATAATCAACATAAGCACGGTCAAAAATATAATAAGCAAATGGCTCATAATCTATTACATCCATTGCGTTAACATCGTGCATATTTGCTTCAGTAATATAAATAAATACAGGGATTTGTGTGTTAATATCAAATAGAGTGTGCAATTTTATTCCTGCTTTAGTTTTTCGAAAATGAGCCCAACAAAACACACTCAAGCATAGATCAATTATTGAAGAATCAAAAGCATAAATATTGCCTTTTATTTCAAAGCTATCATTGCTTTTTTTATCCTGGGCAATCAATATTAAATGATTGGCAAACTCTTCAAATATTTTATAATTACGATTCTCATTAGCTTTGGATAAATTACTACGAGTTACATTTTTGCCAAATCCTAAATGATATGATTTTGATTAATGTGCTTCTATTACAATTATCAAATCTCTTAAACTTTCTCTTGCTCAAAGTTGACCAAAAATCATACATAATAATTGATTCCAACAAGTAAAATGTTTGACCGATTTATTGCCAGAATATTTACTAGTTAACCTGTCAAAAACACGTTGGGAAAGAAATTCGATCAGTTGAGAAAAGACATATTTACCGTGATTCATATTCGTAATATTGATTTACGAACATAATAATCATTTCAAATCGTCACGCTCAAAAATGACTCTTAAAATACAGATTTACAATAATTTCAAAGAACTTGTTTTATTTTTTAGTGGACACTAGTGAAAATATATATAAAAACAATATCTAAATGTGTTTTTTTTTTGTAAAATAGATTATTAAAATCGCCTTTTTTAAATTAAATCAATTTAACAAGTAATGTTGACATGGACACGCTAACTTAATCATCACAAAAAGTTAAGAAATAATCTTATTTTAACCCATGAAACAAATCTGTAAAATTTATGACAAAGTTTTTAAAGATTAAGCAGTTCAATTGAGTTATGCTAGAACAAATGTATGAAACTCGCCAAAGAATTGAGAGTAACAGCTACGTAAAGTCTCCTGACTTTGTGCTTTTACTTCAACTTAAGAATTGTAAACATACTAAAAGTCTCCCGACTTTTTCTGCAAACGCCTTATCAAGTTTTAATATTTGCTTGTCACATTTATAAGTACCAATAAAAGTAAAAAACAAAAAAAAGCTACAAAATAACCAAACGGTTACTTTGCAGCTTTTTATCACTTTTGCCACACTAAATATTCTAAAAAACATTTACGGGAAAAGTCAGGAGACTTTTATAACGTTTACGATTTTAGTACATGACAAAATTACATTTTACTAAAAATCAATAACATACAAGTTAATTAATTTGTAAAAAATACTGATATTTCGTACATTATAGAATTATTACGACATAATTTTTATAATGAAGAATACCTGTCTTGAGGGTAAAGATACAGAGCTTATTTCAGTTTTACAAGGTCATTTCAAAGGGAAACTCAATTTAGC
>NZ_JBCGDP010000049.1:0-2829 GCF_038739875.1 Flavobacterium polysaccharolyticum | reverse complement strand
GATTGGAAGCTAAGATTTCGATCAGTGCCAACAAAAGCTTCGGATTAATGTCTTCACTTTCTGCCGATTTAGGAAATACTGTATTGTACGGTTCTTTATTAAGCGGAGGATGTCTGCACTTATTCAATAAAGAAACATTAATGGATGGAGTGAAGCTACAAGCATATTTCAATGCCAACTCAATTGATTGTATCAAAATAGTACCAAGTCACTGGCAGGCTTTACGCATCGATACCGATTTGTTGCTGCCGGCACGTACGATCATATTTGGAGGAGATGTACTTCCGGTATCCCATGTAAAAGAGATCGCAGCACAGGATCCAAATGTAACCATCGTGAACCATTACGGACCTACCGAGAGTACGATTGGAAAATTAGTGCACAAAGTAGATCCTGCTTTTGATTATGTAACCATTCCGGTTGGTAAATTGTTCTCAGACAGTGAAGCTTATATTGTCAGCAGCGATATGTCGTTATGTCCAATTGGAGTTTCGGGAGAATTGTTATTAGGAGGAGCAGGAATTTCAAAAGGATATTTGAATCGTGAAGATTTAACTCAGGAAAAATTTATCGCCAATCCGTTTACAGCAGGTAAGAGTGCAGTTTTATACCGAACAGGAGACTTAGTTCGTAGAAATTCTTTAGGCGAGATTGAATTTTTAGGACGAGTAGACGATCAGGTTAAAATTCGTGGATACCGTGTAGAATTAAAAGAAATCAGTCGTGTGATCCAGGGGTATTCTGGAATTGTTCAGAGTGAGGTTCTGTTTAAAGAAGACGGTACAGGAACTAAACGTCTGGTGAGTTATCTGGTTGCTGAAGAAGGATTTTCAGAGTCTGATTTGAAATCGTATCTTTTAGGATTGGTTCCGGATTATATGGTTCCTCAGGTATTTGTAGTTTTAGATCAGATGCCATTAACTTCAAACGGAAAGATCGACAGAAAAGCATTACCGGATCCTACTGTTGCAGAAGGACGTGTGTATGTGGCCCCAGAGACAAAAACAGAGGAAGAATTGGTTGTTATTTGGCAAGATCTGCTAAATGTAGAACAGGTTGGGGTTACGGATGATTTCTTTGAATTGGGAGGTCATTCTTTACTGGCTGTTCGTTTATTATCAGCTATTAAAACTACACTTAATGTGGCAATTAATATCACTGATATATTCGACCATACTAATATTGCAGCTTTAGCCTCTTTTATAGAAAGTAAGGACAATACAGCCGCACTTCCGTTGGTAACCAAACAAGAGTTACCTGCAGATATTCCGTTGTCATATGCTCAGGAGCGTTTATGGTTTATTGATAAATTAAAAGGAAGTGAGCATTACCATGTACCAGTATTATTAAACCTGAAAGGAGAGCTTAATGTACGCTATCTCTCTAAGGCTTTAAAAACTATTGTAGAGCGTCATGAAACGTTACGCACCGTGTTTGTAGAAAAAGAAGGTATTGCTTACCAAAGAGTGCAATCCACTAATCGTTGGGAATTGAATATTATATCAGGGACTAATGATTATCAGGGTCTTATTGCCAAAGAGGTGAACAAACCATTTGATTTATCAAAAGATTACATGCTGCGTGCTACAATTATAAAGATATCAGATGAAGAACATATTTTAGTATTGGTACGTCATCATATTGCGACTGACGGATGGTCCTCCTCTATTATTGTTAAGGAATTTAAAGAGCTATATGCTTTTTATGCATCAGGAATAGAAGCTGATTTACCAGTTCTTGATTTTCAATATACGGATTATGCTGTGTGGCAACGCTCACATGTGACAGGCGATTATTTAACAGAGAAGCTTGATTACTGGGAGTCAAAATTAGGAGGAGTTGTTCCTTCTTCACTTCCTACTGATTATCCAAGACCAGCTGTTCAAAGCAACCGCGGAGATCATATTAGTTTTAAGCTTGACAATGACCTTAGTGAGGCTCTTCGCACTTATGCAAAAGAAGAGGGCGTAACATTATTCATGTTATTATTGAGTGTGTATAAAGTATTATTATACCGTCACAGTGGTCAGTCAGATATTTGTATCGGAACGACCGTTGCCAATCGTCCGCAACAGGAATTAGAATCTATGATAGGATTTTTTGTGAATACTTTGGCTCTTCGAAGCGATTTGTCGGGTAATCCATCGTTTAATGATGTTTTAAAATCAGTTAAGCAAACCACTCTGGAAGCATATGATCATGTCTCAGTTCCTTTTGAAAAAGTAGTAGATCGAGTAGAGAAAACAAGAGATAAAAGTAGAAGTTCCTTATTTCAGGTGTTGTTTGTTTTAAACAACAATCCGGAGGCTAGGGTTGCTGAGTTTAGTGATATAACTATTGAATCAATGCCAATAGATTATGATATTGCTAAATTTGATCTGACGATTTTTGCCGAAGACAGCCCCGAGGGAATCCAGTTGTCTTTTAACTATTGTAGTGATTTATTTACGTCAGCTACCATATTGCGATTAAAATCACATTATGCGAATTTATTGAGTGCTATTTTAGATAATAGTACTTTATCAATTGGAAATCTAGCGATGCTAAACCCAGAAGAGGAGCGTGCATTGGTAATAGATTATAATAGATCTGATTATTTATTATCAGGAGAGGGAACTGTATTATCGTTTTTTGAGTCACAGGTATCTAAAACTCCGGAAGCAGTTGCTTTTGTTTATAATGATAGTCATATGACGTACAAGGAGCTGGATGAAGCCGCTACGAAATTAGCGTATTACTATCAACAAACTTACGACCTGAAAGAAAATGATTTGATGGGGATCATGATGGATACTTCGAACTGGTCTTTATTGGGGATCTTATCCATTT
>NZ_JBCGDP010000048.1:0-3036 GCF_038739875.1 Flavobacterium polysaccharolyticum | reverse complement strand
TTAAAATTTCTTCATCTGTTAAATCAACATAACCAGATACACCCCAATAGAAATCAAGATGAATATCAGATGATCTTTCAGGTGAAAAAGAAAAATCAATTGTTTCAGAATAAGGACGAGCTGAATTGCCTAGATTTTTTGAATACTTATAGTTATAAATAGTATTCCCTATACCATTTGTTATGTAAGGCTTAAGTGCTAAAAACTCTGGAGAACTAGAACTTGCATTGATTTGAGCATCTGTTTCTCCCTTTATAGAGCGCATAATAAGGCTTTTTATCAAATTTTTCAACAAATCCTTGACCATTGCAGATTTTGGATTGAGTTCCGTACAGCTGTTCCCTATTAAACACCCTATTTCTTTTGTAATAAGCCTTTTACATCCAGTAGTTTTGTTTGTAAGTTCTAATTCAATTCTATAAAAACCAGGAATAGTAAAAGTTGATGAGAACGTAGTACTTGTACTTGTGCTTACTAATTCTCCACTCGGATTAAACAAACTCCATTTAAAAGTGTAATTATCACTATTGGCTCCAGAATAGGAAGTAATGGAAAAATCTTTTGATTCATTTATTTGGACCAAAGAGGTGTCAGAAGAATAATACTCCCCTGGTATAGCAATCGAAAATTGTTCATCATCCGCGGTAAAACCGCATAAATCCACAACTTTATACTCTGTTGTATAATCAGTAGTACAACCGTTTGGATCCTTGATCTGCAGATTAACTATGTAATCGCCTATTTCAGTTGGTGTGACAGTAAAATTCTCATCAATACCAGAAAAAACTAAATCTCCGTTTTGTTTAACCAAATCCCATTTGTAAGTAAAACCAGCTGTGGTATAAGATGAACTTCGATTAAGAGAAAGAACTGTTGCTGTATTAACCAAAAGTTTTTCACTATATGCAGAGTTTATTATGTATCCGCCACGGTCTGAAATAGGAATGATACAAGGAGTACTCTCTCTGGTTTTTAAATCTCTTTCAAAAGAAGAACACCCCATAGCATCTGAAACTCGTAAAACCACTTTATAATCTCCAGCAAGGGTTAGAGTAATAGGAAATATAGCTTGATTACCAGATGCAACTAATGCATTATTTGAGTCAAATAGACTCCATTGATAAGATAAACGCGTACTCCCTGATGAACTATAAAATGACAAATTTGTTAATTTATTAAGGATTACCCCAGACCAATCACCATAAGGATAAGGACTATTTATACTGCCATTACGGTTTGGGGAATAAGAATCAATACAAGGATTAACTAATTTTAATGTAATTGGTTCTCTTTCTAAAATAAGGTTTTGATTTGCAGGCTTTGCAGAATTTGTGATTATTGGATGTTTTGATACACAAGAATAAACCCCTGCATTTGCAACACTTAAACCAGAAATAGTATAACTTCTATTTCTAATAGAATCATCGGTTAATGCAACACCATCTTTAAACCATTGAAAAGTATCAACATTAGAAATATATCTTCCATCCTGACACATTGTAAGAGTTTTTGATTCTCCATTAGAAAAATTAATATTTTCAATCTTATCAGTTTTGAATTGAGGTGCATAAGTCAGAAATTGTATGTTCTTGGCATAATCTAAAAATTGTTGACTAAAATCTATAAATCGAAACTTATTCTTTTCCAAAAAAAGATATTTTAAATACCGCAAATTGGTTAATGAACTTGGTATCTCTCCTGTTAATAGATTCTCATGTAAATATAAACTTTCAAGTTGCCCTAATTGTCCGAATGAATTAGGAATTGCCCCCTCTAAAGCGTTACCGAACAAGTACATTTTTTTTAAATTCAATAAACTGCCAAGTGAAGACGGTATTATACCATTTAAACTATTCCTTTGAAGCCATAACTCATTTAAAGAAGTTAAATTTCCTAAAGAAGCAGGTATATTGCCATTTATATTATAATTAAAACCTAAATATAAAGTTTCAAGTTTAGTTAAATTGCCTATAGATGATGGAATTTCACCAATAAATGAGTTTAGAGTAAAATTAAGATGTTTTAGATTAATTAAACTTCCTAATTCCGCAGGAAGTGCACCACCAAATCTCGATCTATAGTCACCTGAATACAATATCAAAGTTTCTAAATTTATAAGATTTCCAATTTTAGAAGATAAGCCTCCTTTTAATGCGTGACTTCCAATATTTAGATATTTTAATTTATTTAGATTATAAAAATCATCTGGAATAGACTCATCTATGAAAGCTGTTGTGCCTACAGTCCTATGACTAATCTCTAGATATTCTAAATTTGTAAGTTTAGAAATTGGCAGAAGTACCTGAGAAAAACTGGTGTATGCTATATTTAAATATTTTAAGGATACTGAATATTGTATATTATTTAAACTCCCTTCTAGATAAACATTGCCGGTAAGATTTAGGACTTGCAACGACCCTAAACCACTTAGATTTGGTAAGTCAACCCCATTATTAATCAAATTATTCCTATTTAAATCAATGGAAACAACATGCCCATTTTCAACAACAATTCCATACCAACCTGTTCTTGTATACTGGTTCCAAGAAGTAACAGGTGTAGAGAAATCCCATGAGGTACTAACTAATTCCGAAGCACCGCCACTATTAGGTATACCTAGCCAAGCTTTCCAATTTGCTCCATTTGTAGCATCGTATAAAGCTTTTAATGCATTTTTCTCAGTTTCAGGAATATCAATTAATTCTGTTTTAGTAGTAATAGCCGAGCTATTTTTAGCAGTTCTAACAGTTTGTTCAGATTTTATACTTAGTAAAATATCTTCCTCTGTTTTTTTTGTTTTTACATACTCACGTAATTTCATGTCCCGCAACATTCCAACCTCACGAGCAAGATCTTGGTCTTTCACCCCATGCTCTTTGAGCATAGTGGTAGTTCTTGCCACATCAAATCCAATCTCTTGATCACTAAGCGCCTGCGCAAATCCAGTCGTGGTAATAAAAAAGCTTATAATACTAAAAACTAATGTATATTTTAATTTCATCTTGGTCTTACTTTTTTGTGGTAGTTACTCCTGCT
>NZ_JBCGDP010000047.1:0-3673 GCF_038739875.1 Flavobacterium polysaccharolyticum | reverse complement strand
TTTCAAAATCAGGACTCGCAGTAATTTTCAAATCACTACCTGAAATGGTAAACGCAGCATTATCGGTATCACCAGCTCCAGCTACTAAAGAATACGTAAACGAACTGCTATCTACATCGGTTGAAGACAGTGCTCCCACAGTTGAGTTAGCCGCAACATTTTCATCAATGTCAGAATCAGACAAAGTAATATCCGTTGGTGCGCTATTGGTTACAGTGAAAATTGGATTAGTACCAATGAAGTATGCTCCCCCTGGACTGATATCATATGTTGAGAGTTCATCAGAAAGCCAGTTATCAGTATTACGATCATTCGTATTTAAGCAAATTGCAGCAAGAATAGCTGCTTTTGTACCCGATTTTATACCAGTGTAGACATTGTTATCACCATGATATCCTAATAGACTAGGGTCTCTATTAAGGGCAACAGCTGTTGACCCAAGAGTAAGGGATGGAGGTAAATACGAATTGTTATTGCCTGGCTGAAGTACTGTTCCAGTTGCGGGTGGTACAAGAAATTGTCCTGCTGGTTGATTTACACCATTAAAAAGGATAGCAAAAGTATTTACCCAACCAAATACAAACTGACTTACAGATGTACGGGAACTTCCTTGAAAAATAAACCAGTTATCTCCTCCACCAGGAACAGGACAGCTTGCTGGATTCGTAAGTGTCCAGCCTGTAACACTAACAGTGCCTGGTAAGCCAGAAACGGTAGGAGTTGTACCTCCTGTAATTGAAAATTGAGTAACTGTTCCAGCTGGCATAGCAGCGGTTAACGTCCATTCAATCGAGCCTTCTGCTGTATTCGCTACAGAATTAGTTCCGAAAGTACCAGTATTTACATCATATCCATAATCTGTTATTCTAATAACAGTACCTGCTTCCATAGGAACAAGATTTACGATAGTCATTTGATAAGGGACAACATCGTAATTTGTACCTATGATAGCAATATCACCAGGTGATAAAATAGTTTGAGCCAGTGAGGATGAAAACAAACTTAGAAAACATCCAATGAGAAGTAGTTTTTTTATCATAACTTGTTAATGTGTTTATTATCAAAGATATAAAAAAAATGGACTATTATTCAATAGTCCATTTTTTTTATATTTATTATGGTCTAGAAGGAAAAATTCCCTGATAGCATATGATGTATTGCATAGCCACAAAAGGCGGTAACGTTGGCAAGGGCATTGGACCAGAACCCCAAGGAGTCAATTGTAAGCCTGTTGGGTCAAAATTTAAATTATTGGTCGCTGTTGAACTAATTCCTGTTAAATTTTGACTCGGTGCGGCATTAGTGTACAAATTAGGGTCACTATTGCCATTGGTATCAACCGTTTTTCCTAAAGCATTATTGGTTGCAGAAGGAGTGGAATCAGCTCCCGGATTAGTACTAGCTTGTAATGTGGTGGTTACCGATACATTTCCAGTTATATTCGTTCCTGGTCCTTTTATTATAGTGTGTGTGTGTGGAGGCATGTTTATCGATGTAATGGTCGCAGCCTGTGCACCACCAGTTTCTCCAAGTGAATAAGTGCCTCCAGGGGGTATACCTCCTGTATTAGTGCATTGTGTTGGAAAAGCACCACGTAAGTCAGGTAATTTAAAAGTAGTAACACCATCTCCACCATAATAGGTTCCTAATATAGCAAACAACGCAGTATAATTTCTGATTGATAAAAGTTGCCCTTCACAAGTAAAATAGCCTGCAGGAGCAAAACTACCTGCGAAAAGTTTAATAGTGCCAATGAATTCATCGTTCATAATTTTTTGATTTAAATGTTAATAGATTTTTTAAGAAAAGTGTGAGTATAATTAAGTTGATTTTTTTGCTTATTTCCTTGTAGTAAAAGTAGTTGTTGTGTGTTTTTAATACAGGTTAAATGACATGACTTGCCTTTTTGATGTCATAAAAGGAGGATAATGAGGTATAGTAAAGAGAGACTTTGTAGGTGAATTTTTTTTAAAATAGAATAACCCGCTATATTTGTGGCTTTAAATTCAAAATACATGCACCGTCATTTTCTTCTTCACAAACCCTACGGCTATTTAAGTCAGTTTATTTATCAGCTGAAACGGAAAAAACGGTTGTTAGGAGAGCTGTATGATTTTCCAGAGGGCACGATGGCAATAGGTCGTTTAGACGAAGATTCAGAAGGCTTATTGCTCTTGACGACGGATGGAAAAGTTAGTGAGCAAATTAGAAGTAAGAAAGTGGATAAAGAATATTATGTTCAAGTGGATGGTGTAATCACTCCTGAAGCTATTGAGCAAATAAAAAAAGGAGTTGAAATAGGCTTCAACGGAACTAAATATACAACCAAACCTTGTGAAGCCTTTATTGTAAATGAGATTCCTGATTTTGGACCACGAGGTAAGAAAATCAGAGATGAGCGACACGGGCCCACTTCATGGGCTTCGATTACGGTAAATGAAGGGAAATTTCGCCAAGTGAGAAAAATGACTGCCGCCGTAGGGTTCCCTACCTTACGATTGGTTCGCGTTCGAATTGGAACGATACAGTTAGATAATTTACAAGCAGGCGAAGTACGTCAAGTAAAGAGTTTTGAAATAGCTATTCCCAAATCCTGAATCCCAAATCTTGAATCTCAAATCCTAAATTTTAAAATGTTAAACATCGTACTTGTAGAACCCGAAATCCCTAATAATACTGGTAACATTGGCCGCTTATGTGTTGGCACAGAAAGTCGCCTGCATTTAATTCACCCGTTTGGTTTTGTTATTAATGACAAAAACCTCAAACGTTCAGGACTGGATTATTGGGTACATCTGGATGTTACGGAATACCAAAATGTAGCCGAATGGATGACGGTAATTCCAGATACTTCAAGGGTCTTTTTGATGAGTTCTCACGCAGAGCATTCCTATTTGAATATCGAATTTCAAGACGAAGATTGGTTGGTTTTTGGTAAAGAAAGCGTAGGCTTGAGCCAGGAAGTATTAAACCTATTTGCTAAAGAAAATCAATTAAAAATCCCTATGTCGTCCCTGATTCGCAGTTTTAATATTGCCAATTCCGTTGCCTTTGTAGTTGGTGAAGCAAGAAGACAGCTTTCGGTGGGCAAAATTTAGTTAGCAGTTTGCATCTGTTAGTGTTCAGTTTTTATGGGCTGGTACTATTTGCGTCCTTAGCGGTTATTTTTTTTACCACAAAGAAACACGAAGAAGGCACGAAGCAACACGAAGTTACATAGTTGCCTTTGCGAAACTTGCGTAAATCTTTGCGAATATTGCGGTTAATTTTTTTACCACAAAGCAACACAAAGTAGGCACCAAGCAACACGAAGTTGTATAATTGCCTTTGCGCCCCTTGCGTTATCACTTTGTGAACTTAGCGGTTAAACTTTTTTGCCACGGTTTGAGAAAAGAACTTCTATGTCCTTATTTGCCTTATATGGTTCAAAATAAATAGTCCAATTCATAAAAACTTCGATGAGTTATATTTTTTATATTTTTTTTCGCCCTTAGCGGTTAAACTTTTTTGCCACGGATTACACGGATAAAACGGATTTATAGCAATTTGTCTTGTCCTGAAATAAGTTTACATAAAAATGTAAATTTATGATCAATCGTGCAGGAACAAACACTACAAAACGTTATTCTAATTATTCGGAGGAATTCAAACGTAAGGTTTGCGAAGAATATAT
>NZ_JBCGDP010000046.1:0-4920 GCF_038739875.1 Flavobacterium polysaccharolyticum | reverse complement strand
AGCAGGAGTAACTACCACAAAAAAGTAAGACCAAGATGAAATTAAAATATACATTAGTTTTTAGTATTATAAGCTTTTTTATTACCACGACTGGATTTGCGCAGGCGCTTAGTGATCAAGAGATTGGTCTGGATGTAACCAAAATTGAATTGAAGTTAAAAAAAAGAGGATATAAGGAACTTGATATTGCAGAAATTATTTCTGGATTTAGAAAAGAATATATTATTGTTCATACGGAGAAACAAAAGCAAATTCAAATTGAGTTACAAAAGCAAATTAAAAATACACAACTTGAGCAATTGCAATTGAAAAATAAGGCTATTAATAAATCAACTGTTGCTACTGTGCCTTTAGAAGAAAGGAATGCATTGATTGCATTTTACAATGCCGCTGGAGGTTCTAATTGGGAAAATACTATTAATAATGATGGTGCTTGGCCGGTTAATGATCCAAATGCTACGGTTGAAAGTTACGATTACGATAACAAAACTGGATGGTATGGTGTTACTGTTACTGATGGACACGTTACAAGTCTAAATTTGAAAGGATATTTTCGAAATCAAAAAGATTTAAATTTAAATGGGAGTATCTCAGATTTGTCTGCTTTAACTCAATTAAGTATTTTAAATTTAAGGTTTGTTAAATTATCAGGAAATTTAAACGGTTTACAAAATCTAGTAAATTTAAAGGAATTAGTTTTATATAGAAATAGTAATGTTTATAATGAACCTGCACAGCCAGATTTAGAATCAATCATTCCTGTTTGCAATTTGCGTAACCTAAAAAAGTTACATATGGGTAATTGCACTTTTGTTTCAAAAAAAATTCCTTTAGAAATACGTGGTTTAACTAATTTAAATAATCTATACATTGGTTCTGATTTTACATCAGGTCTTGAAGAAATTGGATATCTTAGAAATTTAGAAAACTTATTTATACAAGCTGATAATAAATTTAGTGGTGCAATACCTGATAGTTTTTCAAATCTTCAAAACTTAAAATCAATTACTATTTACGCTAATAGCATAAATGATATGTCTGTGCTTGGTAGTATAACTGGTCTTAAGCTAATTAGCTTAGAACAAAACGATATAAGCACGATACCTAGCAGTTTTGCCAATTTAACAAATTTGGCTTTTCTTAATTTATTTATGAACGATATTGAAAAAGTCCCTTCTTTTTGTAGTAATTTCCCTTTAAATTATTTTAGTATTTCATATAATAGACTTGCTAAAGATAAGTTACCTGCATTAAACTTTACTACTCCAAGCATTAGTCACGAGCTATTTGATAACGCTTCATTGTTTTATGATGGAAAGACACTCAGAATAGAAGGTAATTCCTTCCGATTTGTTGACTTTGAGAATGAGTTTTCCAACTATAAAAATACAATTCGTACTTTATGGTATAATGAGCAGTCTAAAGTAGACAAATTTAAAATAGAAACTAAAACAGCTGGTCAGTCCGTAACTCTTACAATGTATGAAGATACAAATAGATATACAACTAGTGAGACTTTTCAATGGTTTAAGGGGATATATCCTTCTGGAGTTGCTGTTAATCCTACTTCTTTGTCTACAAATAGAGAGTTAGTTATATCTAATTTGACTTTATCTCATGCTGGAGATTACTATTGTGTTTCAAAACATCCACAAATTCCATATCTAGAACTTGTAAGAGAACGTATCACATTAAATGTGCTTAGATGCCCTACTCAAGTAACCGGAGAACTCAGATCATCTACTGAACTTCTAACTGTTAATTCTAATGCTACATTTTCTTTAAACACTGCTGCCACAGGTTTAACCTATAAATGGACATTCTACAATAACTCAAGTGGTACTGTTATAAAAGATGATTCTCAAACTACTGCCACTGCAACACAGTCTTATAGTCAAGCAGGAAGTTATCTAGTGAGATTAGAAGTCATTGAAAACAATGGCTGTACCACTACGTTTAATAAAGTGATAAATGTTATTAATAATTGTGTCAACGACTCTTATTCCCCAAACCGTAATGGCAGTATAAATAGTCCTTATCCTTATGGTGATTGGTCTGGGGTAATCCTTAATAAATTAACAAATTTGTCATTTTATAGTTCATCAGGGAGTACACGTTTATCTTATCAATGGAGTCTATTTGACTCAAATAATGCATTAGTTGCATCTGGTAATCAAGCTATATTTCCTATTACTCTAACCCTTGCTGGAGATTATAAAGTGGTTTTACGAGTTTCAGATGCTATGGGGTGTTCTTCTTTTGAAAGAGATTTAAAAACCAGAGAGAGTACTCCTTGTATCATTCCTATTTCAGACCGTGGCGGATACATAATAAACTCTGCATATAGTGAAAAACTTTTGGTTAATACAGCAACAGTTCTTTCTCTTAATCGAAGTTCATCTTATACCACAGCTGGTTTTACTTACAAATGGGATTTGGTTAAACAAAACGGAGATTTAGTTTTTTCTGGTATTGATGAGAATTTTACTGTCACACCAACTGAAATAGGTGATTACATAGTTAATCTGCAGATCAAGGATCCAAACGGTTGTACTACTGATTATACAAGAGAGTATAAAGTTATGGATATATGTGGTTTTACCGCGGATGATGAACAATTTTCCATTGCTACATCAGGTGAGTATAATTTATCGAACACTTATTTTGTCCAAATAAATGAAACAAAAGATTTTTCTTTAGGTTCACCTTATGAAGTTAATAGTGATAATTACACTTTTAAATGGACTTTGTTTAATCCGAGTGGAGAATTAGTAAGCACAAGTACAAGTACTATATTTTCATCAGCTTTTACGATTCCAGGTTATTATAGAATTGTATTAGAACTTACAAATAAAACCACTGGATGTATAAGGGTTTCAACAAAAGAAGTGGGGTGTTTAATAGGGAACAGTTGTACAGAGCTAAATCCAAAATCAGCAATGGTCAAGGATTTATTGAAAAATTTGATAAAAAGCCTTATTATGCGCTCTATAAAGGGAGAAACAGATGCTCAAATCAATGCAAGTTCTAGTTCTCCTGAATTTTTAGCACTTAAGCCTTACATAACAAATGGCACAGGGAATACTATTTATAACTATAAGTATTCAAAAAGTCTAGGTAATTCAGCTCGTCCTTATTCTGAAACAATTGATTTTTCTTTTTCACCTGAAAGATCATCTGATATTCATCTTGATTTCTATTGGGGTGTATCTGGTTATGTTGATTTAACAGATGAAGAAATTTTAAATAGATTGGAAAATGATATATTTATTGATATGAGTCAATATGTATCATCAAATAATTATTTTACTTCTTGTAGGGTTGATATGGCAGGAAAAAATGCACAATCTATAATACGTCCAAGTGAATGTAAAGAATCCTCCGAAGTAAGATATATTGATTTTTGTCCAACAGATTGTAAACCAGTAGAAGGAACACTCAGTGCTTCTACAGTTACGCCTTTTATAAATACAAGTACAAAGTTTTCATTTGATACTATAGAAACGAATTTAACTTACCATTGGACGGTTACAAATGCAGCCAATCAAATTCTTGATTCAACATCTAATGGTACAAGGTTTTATAGTTTTATTGGATCCGCTTTAGGTAACTATACAATAAGTTTGAAAATTGTTGATGAAAAGAATTGTACTACAGAATTAACAAAATCTATTTCTGTTGTTCCTTTACCAACTGTCAATGGTTGTAGCACACATTTTAATTTTAATTTTAAAGTACCTGATAACAAGCCAGTATATGGTGGAATTAGCTTAGATCTTGAGGCTAGGAAAAACTTAGCGAGAGGAGTTGCAGGATTTTTATCCCAAAACATCAATAAGAAACTTTTTATTACTTCATTTGACGATAGTTCTGGTGGCGCTAGATTATTAAAAAATAATTCAGAGGTTGTTTCTAATTTAGGTACAATAATGAATAATGGAACTTTTGAAGTATATGATGATGTTACAAGATATATAAGGCTACAGGATGATAATTACAACAATACTTTTTCAACAATTTCAAATAGTCTTGCAGGTAATGCACAAATTAGTAATATTGATGTATCATTTTTTATTATTTCAGATGATAAATTCAATGATATAAATTCAGTGAAAACAGCTTACCAAAATTTAATAAACTCTGCCAAAGCAAAAAAAATATTTTTTGTTTTAGTAAAAGAGGGACAATTTAAAAACACCACTTTGAATAGTGTTATGTCTCCAATAGAATTTATTACTCAATTGAAAGGTTCTGCACCAATTGATTTTGCTTCAACTAATAGTATTTATAGTTCTGATTATGTCATGTTTTCAAAAGCTCAAGTAGCTGATGTAGGTTTTGAGACTGTTCTTACTAGATTTTTAGAGCAATCTTATGATGAGACCAAAAGAAAAAAATGTGTTACAGCAGGTTGTGTTGTATCCAATACAAATTCACAAGTCGTTAAAGGTTTATTTATAAGTTTAATTAACAAATTGCAGAGCCTTCCAAAAGGAACTATTACTAATGGGTATACATGCTCTGAGTTAATTGCTTTAATTCCATATATAACTGTAAAAAATCCAGCAATATACAATTATAATCAGGGATCTTTTTCTTTTAGCAATCAGTTAAATAATAATGACGTGTTTATGGGAGCCGATGCTCAAGTTTCTGATATTAATTTAGAAAGTTATGTTGACTCAGATACTGAAACTAATTTTATTGCTAAACATGGATCTTTAGAAAAAGGAGGTAGTGTAAAACACATTAATTTTTGTCCAGAATCTTTATGCCTAGCAATAGAAGGAACTATCAAATATACCCCCCAAGTTTTGAATGCAAATGTAGTTGCAAATTTTTCTTTAGAAACAGCTGCATCAAATTTAACATACGATTGGACTTTTTATAATTTAGATAATACTACAGTTTTAGCCAAAG
>NZ_JBCGDP010000045.1:0-5445 GCF_038739875.1 Flavobacterium polysaccharolyticum | reverse complement strand
AAAAAAAAGTTTCAAATTTTCTTGCCGGTTTAAAAAAGAATTTCTACTTTTGCACCCGCTTTGAGAAACAACGAAAAGCGGAAAAACAAAGAAGAATACGTTCCTAGACATATTGAATTGACAGCCGTTTCGATGCAAATCGAAACAAAGAAATAAGAGTAAGATAATCGAGAGATTAGAGAAAGACCAATAGTATCTGATTCGAATATAATATAAAAAATATACGATGAAGAGTTTGATCCTGGCTCAGGATGAACGCTAGCGGCAGGCTTAACACATGCAAGTCGAGGGGTAGAGTTAGCTTGCTAACTTGAGACCGGCGCACGGGTGCGTAACGCGTATGCAATCTACCTTTTGCAGAGGGATAGCCCAGAGAAATTTGGATTAATACCTCATAGTATATATGAATGGCATCATTTATATATTAAAGTCACAACGGCAAAAGATGAGCATGCGTCCCATTAGCTAGATGGTAAGGTAACGGCTTACCATGGCTACGATGGGTAGGGGTCCTGAGAGGGAGATCCCCCACACTGGTACTGAGACACGGACCAGACTCCTACGGGAGGCAGCAGTGAGGAATATTGGACAATGGGCGCAAGCCTGATCCAGCCATGCCGCGTGCAGGATGACGGTCCTATGGATTGTAAACTGCTTTTGTACGGGAAGAAACCCTCCTACGTGTAGGAGCTTGACGGTACCGTAAGAATAAGGATCGGCTAACTCCGTGCCAGCAGCCGCGGTAATACGGAGGATCCAAGCGTTATCCGGAATCATTGGGTTTAAAGGGTCCGTAGGCGGTTTAGTAAGTCAGTGGTGAAAGCCCATCGCTCAACGGTGGAACGGCCATTGATACTGCTAGACTTGAATTATTAGGAAGTAACTAGAATATGTAGTGTAGCGGTGAAATGCTTAGAGATTACATGGAATACCAATTGCGAAGGCAGGTTACTACTAATGGATTGACGCTGATGGACGAAAGCGTGGGTAGCGAACAGGATTAGATACCCTGGTAGTCCACGCCGTAAACGATGGATACTAGCTGTTGGGCGCAAGTTCAGTGGCTAAGCGAAAGTGATAAGTATCCCACCTGGGGAGTACGTTCGCAAGAATGAAACTCAAAGGAATTGACGGGGGCCCGCACAAGCGGTGGAGCATGTGGTTTAATTCGATGATACGCGAGGAACCTTACCAAGGCTTAAATGTAGATTGACCGGTTTGGAAACAGACTTTTCGCAAGACAATTTACAAGGTGCTGCATGGTTGTCGTCAGCTCGTGCCGTGAGGTGTCAGGTTAAGTCCTATAACGAGCGCAACCCCTGTTGTTAGTTGCCAGCGAGTCATGTCGGGAACTCTAACGAGACTGCCAGTGCAAACTGTGAGGAAGGTGGGGATGACGTCAAATCATCACGGCCCTTACGCCTTGGGCTACACACGTGCTACAATGGCCGGTACAGAGAGCAGCCACTTCGTGAGGAGGAGCGAATCTATAAAGCCGGTCACAGTTCGGATCGGAGTCTGCAACTCGACTCCGTGAAGCTGGAATCGCTAGTAATCGGATATCAGCCATGATCCGGTGAATACGTTCCCGGGCCTTGTACACACCGCCCGTCAAGCCATGGAAGCTGGGGGTGCCTGAAGTCGGTGACCGCAAGGAGCTGCCTAGGGTAAAACTAGTAACTAGGGCTAAGTCGTAACAAGGTAGCCGTACCGGAAGGTGCGGCTGGAACACCTCCTTTCTAGAGCTTTAGTGTTAGCTTAAAGCACGCTAAAGAAAAAGAAGAAGATACATTAGTTTACTAAAGTATTGATTAGCTTACTCTTGCTGTTAATTTAAAGAAATTGAATAAAGAATTAAGTAAAAAACAGAGTCTCGTAGCTCAGCTGGTTAGAGTACTACACTGATAATGTAGGGGTCGGCAGTTCGAGTCTGCCCGGGACTACTATTTTGACTTAATTAGGAAATTCTAGAGGTTGAAATCCTTATTTTTTTGGAATTTGGAATTTAAAGATTTGGAATTTTAAAAAAAAGGGGGATTAGCTCAGCTGGCTAGAGCGCCTGCCTTGCACGCAGGAGGTCATCGGTTCGACTCCGATATTCTCCACAAGATAGTATCAAGATGATAGTATCAAGTATCAAGACAAAGTCTTAGTGCTTAATACAGAATACTTAATACTTATTTAAAGTTCATTGACATATTGAGATAAAAACATTTAAAAAGTAGAAAGAACACGTTTGTGATTTATCATAAACGTAGAGACACGATTAATCGTGTCTGTACAATAAGCAAAATAAGGGCGTATGGGGGATGCCTAGGCTCTCAGAGGCGAAGAAGGACGTGATAAGCTGCGAAAAGCTACGGGGATTGGCACACACGAATTGATCCGTAGATATCCGAATGGGGCAACCCACTATGTTGAAGACATAGTACACCGATAGGTGGGCAAACCCGCTGAACTGAAACATCTAAGTAGGCGGAGGAGAAGAAAACAAAAGTGATTCCGTAAGTAGTGGCGAGCGAACGCGGATTAGCCCAAACCAATGTTGTTACGGCAATGTTGGGGTTGTAGGACCACGATATTTCTTGCATAAAGAATTAGAATCTACTGGAAAGTAGGACCACAGAGGGTGATAGTCCCGTATAAGTAATGAATGTAAAGGATAGTGGTATCCTGAGTAGGGCGGGGCACGTGAAACCCTGTCTGAATTTGGCGGGACCATCCGCTAAGGCTAAATACTCCTGAGAGACCGATAGTGAACCAGTACCGTGAGGGAAAGGTGAAAAGAACCGTGAATAACGGAGTGAAATAGATCCTGAAACCATACGCTTACAAGCGGTCGGAGCCCTTTCGTGGGGTGACGGCGTGCCTTTTGCATAATGAGCCTACGAGTTAACGTTGCTGGCAAGGATAAGTGGTTAAGCCACGGATCCGTAGCGAAAGCGAGTCTGAATAGGGCGCTTTAGTCAGTAGTGTTAGACGCGAAACCGTGTGATCTACCCATGGGCAGGATGAAGCGCTGGTAACACAGTGTGGAGGTCCGAACCGGTTGACGTTGAAAAGTCTTCGGATGACCTGTGGGTAGGGGTGAAAGGCCAATCAAACTCGGAAATAGCTCGTACTCCCCGAAATGCATTTAGGTGCAGCGTTATTTTAGTTATATAGAGGTAGAGCTACTGATTGGATGCGGGGGCTTCACCGCCTACCAATTCCTGACAAACTCCGAATGCTATATAATGATTGATAACAGTGAGGGCTTGGGTGCTAAGGTCCAAGTCCGAGAGGGAAAGAACCCAGACCATCAGCTAAGGTCCCCAAATATATGTTAAGTTGAAAGAACGAGGTTTGTCTGCCCAGACAGCTAGGATGTTGGCTTGGAAGCAGCCATTCATTTAAAGAGTGCGTAACAGCTCACTAGTCGAGCGGACGAGCATGGATAATAATCGGGCATAAACATATTACCGAAGCTATGGATTTACAAGCAATTGTAAGTGGTAGGGGAGCATTCTAACAGGGTTGAAGGTGTGTCGTAAGGCATGCTGGACTGGTTAGAAAAGAAAATGTAGGCATAAGTAACGATAATGCGGGCGAGAAACCCGCACACCGAAAGACTAAGGTTTCCACAGCTATGCTAATCAGCTGTGGGTTAGTCGGGACCTAAGGCGAACCCGAAAGGGACAGTCGATGGCCAACGGGTTAATATTCCCGTACTACTGATTACTGTGATGGGGTGACGGAGTGATGAAAGCGCCGCGAACTGACGGAATAGTTCGTTGAAGTACCTACCTATAAGCTGCGCAGGCAAATCCACGCGGCTTGGGGAAATACGATAGTACTCGGAGTCTTCGGACAAAGAGATAGTGCGCCTAAGGGCTTCCAAGAAAAACCTCTAAACTTCAGGTAATTAGTACCCGTACCGTAAACCGACACAGGTAGTCGAGGAGAGAATCCTAAGGTGCTCGAGAGATTCATGGCTAAGGAATTAGGCAAAATAGACCCGTAACTTCGGGAGAAGGGTCGCCCCGAGTAATCGGGGCCGCAGTGAAGAGGTCCAGGCGACTGTTTATCAAAAACACAGGGCTCTGCAAAATCGTAAGATGAAGTATAGGGCCTGACACCTGCCCGGTGCTGGAAGGTTAAGAGGAGATGTTATCTTCGGAGAAGCATTGAATTGAAGCCCCAGTAAACGGCGGCCGTAACTATAACGGTCCTAAGGTAGCGAAATTCCTTGTCGGGTAAGTTCCGACCTGCACGAATGGTGTAACGATCTGGACACTGTCTCAGCCATGAGCTCGGTGAAATTGTAGTAACGGTGAAGATGCCGTTTACCCGCAGTGGGACGAAAAGACCCTGTGCACCTTTACTATAGCTTAGTATTGACCTTGGATAAATGATGTGTAGGATAGGTTGGAGACTGTGAAGTGGCGTCGCTAGGCGTTGTGGAGTCATTGTTGAAATACAACCCTTTGTTTATCTGAGGCCTAACCCCGCGTTGCGGGGGACATTGCTTGGTGGGTAGTTTGACTGGGGTGGTCGCCTCCAAAAGAGTAACGGAGGCTTCTAAAGGTTCCCTCAGTACGCTTGGTAACCGTGCGAAGAGTGCAATGGCATAAGGGAGCTTGACTGAGAGACATACAGGTCGATCAGGTACGAAAGTAGAGCATAGTGATCCGGTGGTTCCGCATGGAAGGGCCATCGCTCAAAGGATAAAAGGTACGCCGGGGATAACAGGCTGATCTCCCCCAAGAGCTCATATCGACGGGGGGGTTTGGCACCTCGATGTCGGCTCGTCACATCCTGGGGCTGGAGAAGGTCCCAAGGGTTGGGCTGTTCGCCCATTAAAGTGGCACGCGAGCTGGGTTCAGAACGTCGTGAGACAGTTCGGTCTCTATCTACTGTGGGCGTTAGAAATTTGAGTGGATCTGATTCTAGTACGAGAGGACCGAATTGGACAAACCTCTAGTGTATCTGTTGTCCCGCCAGGGGCACCGCAGAGTAGCTACGTTTGGAAGGGATAAGCGCTGAAAGCATATAAGCGCGAAACCCACCACAAGATGAGATTTCTTTTAAGGGTCGTGGGAGATGACCACGTTGATAGGCTATAGATGTAAAGGCAGTAATGTCATAGTCGAGTAGTACTAATAACCCGTAAGCTTATGTACACCTTTTCCCGTCTAGTTCAAAAGGCTAGACGGGGAGAAACTTTCTAATACACTTTTTATATTCTTTATCTCAGTATGTTAAGATATTGTGTAATGTTAATCAGTTAAAACTGGTTACCCATTGCAAAACGACCTTAAGGTGGTTATTGCGGCGGGGCTCACCTCTTCCCATTCCGAACAGAGAAGTTAAGCCCGCCTGCGCAGATGGTACTGCAATTTGTGGGAGAGTATGTCGCCGCCTTTCTTTAAAGAACCCCTTCATCAGATGATGAAGGGGTTTTTT
>NZ_JBCGDP010000044.1:0-5955 GCF_038739875.1 Flavobacterium polysaccharolyticum | reverse complement strand
GTAGTGTAAGAACGTTAACGGTAAATGATAATGGAACCAATCAAACGATCAATTACTCGGTTAGAGATGGTAATGGTTGTATTACAGCCGGAACAGCTATTATTCTAAATAGATTAAACCCACCAACGGATTTATCTTTTGCTAATGCTTCGGTGACTTGTACATCCCCTACGACTTCAGTGACATTAACTGCTACTAATGGAGTAGGAGCTTTACAGTATGAAACTATTGCACCATCGGTGGTGATTTTACCTAAGCAAACTTCTAATGTTTTTGCAGGTTTGGCTTCTGGTAATTATACCTTTAGAGTAACCGATACTAATGGATGTTATTACACAGAATCCTATGAAATTATACCAGTAGTTCCTATAGTTATTGCAGGTAATGTAACATCGAATGTAGATTGTAGAGGTAATTCAACGGGTGATGCTACATTTACCGTTTCTGGTAATGCTACGGTAGGGGCTTATACTTATGTTTTAACAGCTGGTACATTAGGAACAGGTACCTTAACACAATCTGGAAATACCTTGACTTTGACAAATGTTGTTGCGGGTAACTATACTATTCGTGTAACAGATACTGCTACAGGATGTTTTGCAGATGCTTCAGTAACGATTACCCAACCTGCAGCTGCCTTATCAATTACTTCGGCTATAGCTACAAATGTAAATTGTAACAACGATAATTCACAAATTACAGTAACAGCAGCAGGAGGAACAACAAATTATGGTTATGCTGCTGTAGTTTCAGGAGCAACAGCTCCTACTGTTTTTGCTTCATCAAGTATAGTTACAGTAGATACTAATTCTGCATCGAATTTAGTTTGGGATGTATATGTAAAAGATGCTAATGGTTGTACAATAATTAGAACGGTTACAGTAATTAATGATCCGTTACCTTCCATTACATCAGTTACGGTTCCAAATCAATGTTCGGCTTCTGGAAGTACTTTTACCATTACGGCAACTCCATCGGCTACAAGTCTTACGCCATTAACGTATGGTATTGGTGGTCCAACAGGTACCTTCCAAACGAGTCCAACCTTTACAGTATCTGCGGGAACGTATACTGTTTATATAAAAGATAAAAATGGTTGTGTGGTGGCAGCACCAGTACCAACCATAGTTTATCCACAACTGACATCTAGTGCAGCTGTGACCAAAACTTTGGATTGTTCAGCTA
Organism: Flavobacterium polysaccharolyticum; assembly: GCF_038739875.1. Taxonomy (NCBI): domain Bacteria; kingdom Pseudomonadati; phylum Bacteroidota; class Flavobacteriia; order Flavobacteriales; family Flavobacteriaceae; genus Flavobacterium; species Flavobacterium polysaccharolyticum. Next base: position 4,770 of record NZ_JBCGDP010000044.1, on the reverse strand, counting down.
GCCCAGATGCTGTAATTACTACTACAATTACAGGCGGAAGAGCACCTTTCACTTATACGGTTCAAAAAGGTACAGGTACTCCAGTTTCAGGAGGTCCAGCAAGTGCATCCTTAACTTTTACAACTAGTGTAAGTAATGCCAATGCGGATACTTATACTTTTGTAATTACAGATGCTAATGGTTGTCAAGCGACCACTTCAACTACGGTTACTGCCATTACGAATCCAACAGTTGCCGCAACGCCAACAATGGTTAGCTGTAATGGTGGAAGTAACGGTTCAGTTGTTTTAGCAGGTTCAGGCGGATCAGGCGGTTACACATATAGTAATAATGCAACTTCTGGTTTTACATCTACTGCTACTTTCTCAGGTTTATCAGCCTCAGCGACACCTTATACTTTTTATGTAAAAGACAGTAAAGGTTGTACGGGTTCGATTGCAGTTACTATAACTCAGCCAACGGCTTTAGTGGTGTCAGCTTCGGCTACAGCCTTTAGTTGTAATGCAACGAATGTAAAACAATCTGCTACAGTTACTATTAATGTCCCAACTACAGGTACTTCTCCTTATGTATACAGTTTCAACGGAGGTGCTTACAGTAGTGTAAGAACGTTAACGGTAAATGATAATGGAACCAATCAAACGATCAATTACTCGGTTAGAGATGGTAATGGTTGTATTACAGCCGGAACAGCTATTATTCTAAATAGATTAAACCCACCAACAATTGCTACCATTACTAATACGCCAATTTATTGTGTACCTGTTTCAAGTACTACTAGTACAGTTACTGTACCAGTAACAGCAGGAACAGGAGTAGGAACGCTTACGTACACTATAACTTCACCAGCATCGGCTACAACAAACATAACTGGTGCAACAACAGGAGTGTTCACAGGATTAACTGCAGGAACTTATACATTTAAAGTAACCGATGCCAATGATTGTTTTGCGACAAAATCACATACCGTACCCGCAGTTACACCAATTGCCGTTACCGCTACCAAATTGACTGATGTTGATTGTTTCGGAAATACTACGGGTTCTGCACGATTTACAGTTACAGGTTTTAGTAGTACTGGAAATTATAACATTACCGTTTCTTCTACTCCAGCTAGTTTACCTTACACATTGAGTCCAACCGGAGATGTACGTACTTTAACAGGTCTAGTTGCAGGAACCTATACTTTTAGTGTTACTGATAATACAACGGGTTGTACGGATAGTAAATCTGTAATTATATCGCAACCATCATCTGCTTTAGCTTTAAATTTAGTGTCGAACAAAAATGCTAATTGTAATGTGGCTACAGCTAGAGTTGAAGTTATTGCTGCAGGAGGAACACCTTCTTATACTTATGCTTTTGTACAAAACAATATAGCTCCTTTGGCAACTGATTATACAGCTAGTGCTATAGCGAATCTGAATCCATTAACTAATTTGAATTGGGATGTTTGGGTAAAAGATAGCAAAGGATGTACTTTCAAATTAGATGTAGCAATTGTTACTGACCCACAACCAACTGTTACAGCTACAGCTATAGGGCAGTGTTTAGGAGTAGGAAGTTATACTATTACTGCAAGTGGTGTAGGAGGATTAGCACCATTAGAATATAGTATTAATGGTGGCGCTTCATACCAATCAGGTACTACTTTTGTAGTAACTACCGCTGGAAGTTATACAATTAAAGTAAAAGATGCCAATGGTTGTACTGATGATAGTCTACCAGTTGTAGTAGCCCCACAATTGACTTTGAATGCGGTTTTAAATAAAGATATTACATGTAATCCTGCTCCAACAGCAGCTAGTATTACGCTTACCCCAACTGGAGGTTCAGGAACCTTTACTTATTCGGCTTCTCCTAATACTGGAACTTTTGCAGGTACAGTATTTACAACAAGCACGGCGGGTACTTATACCTTTACGGTAACCGATACTACTACGGGTTGTACTTACACTACTACAACTGCTATTGCAGTGACAACTCCTGTTAATCCAGTAATTGATGATGTTGCACTTCCAGGTAATGATGGTGTTTCACAAACAGCATCTATCAATTGTAATGGTGATGATACGGCAGCTATTGCAATCGCTATTGATAATACGAAAGGACAATCTCCATATGTGTTTAATGTATTCAACACTACTACAGGAATCAATTACGGCACACAAACTTCAGGTTTGTCAGCAGGAGATTATCTTGTAACAGTAACAGATGCTAAAGGTTGTACCGATACAGAACCGATTACTATTACGGAGCCTGCACCCATAGCTGTTTTGCATACTACAGTACCAATTACTTGTAATGGTGCTGGTATTTCGAAAGGGTCTGTAATTGTACAAAGTGTTACTGGAGGAGTAGGGCCGTATAATTATTTTGTTAATGGAGTGAATGGATATAATGAATCAGAATTAAATAATTTTGGTTCAACTTCTTTTAAATTTGATGTTGTAGATTTTGGAATCTATCAAATTAACGTAGTTGACTCTAATGGTTGTTCAGTTTTAATTCAAAATGTCAAAGTAGCATCTCCACCAGATGATTTAGATATAAGCGTGATTCCACCTCCTGCAGATTGTTCAGCTCCTGGTTCAGCTGTTGTTGCAGTTGGTTCTTCTCCAACAAGTACAATAGGTGCAGGACCATTTTACTTTAGTATTTATACTGGTACAGCACCTGTTTATCCTGCTGGGACTTGGTTACCTGAAGATGCCCCAGGTAGTAAGCAGACAACATTTGCTAATCTTATTCCTGGTGTAACTTATACTTTTGTTGTATTTGACGCCGATGTTGCCAATGGAGGTACAGGTACAGGATGTTATTATTATGAAACATCTACAATTCCGATACCAACAAATTCTACCATTACTGTAAATCCTTTAACACCTAATAATATAACTTGTAAAGGAGCAGCGGATGGTAATGTGACATTTACTATGAATCATACTTATAGTGTCGCTACTCCAGTTACTTATCAAATTTATAATTCACAATCAGTAACTCCTGTTGGCGCTGCTGTTGCTGCTGTTATTCCAGCAACGGGTTCATTAGTAGTCAATAATTTTGGAACTTTGCCTTTCGGAAGTTATTTTGTTTTGGTAACTGAAACAGGTGTTGCAACACACTCTGGATGTAGTATCAGTTCTGCAAGATTTGACATTACAGAATCTGCAATTGATTTGTCTTTAACTGCACAAAAAATCAAAAAAGTCAATTGTAATGAAGATGGTATTATTGCTACTTTCGCTAGCAACGGAACAGGACCTTATACGTACCAATATTTATTAGCTACTGACCCAGCTCCAACGGCTGGTGCAGCGGGTTGGATTTCTGCAACAACATTTGCGACTAGTACTACAGGTAATTATGTGGTCTATGTTAAAGATGCTTATGGATGTATTAAAACTGCTCCTGTAACTTTAGATGCTGATGCAGCACCAACAGTTACTCCACCAGTAGCACCAATTTGTTATGACGGTACAGCATTTACGATAACATTTTCAGGTACAGTAGATCCTGCTATAGCAGGCTTGCCAACTTATAGTGTAAACGGAAGTGCTTTCCAAAGTTCACCAAGTTTTACCTTCAATGCAGCGGGAACTTATAATTTAGTAATTAAAGACGGTAATAATTGTACGGCTAATGTGGATTATGTTGTACATCCAAAACTAGAATTATCTGCTGCAGTGACTAAGACATTAGATTGTACAGCCACACCAAACGCAACGATTACTTTAACTACTATTGGCGGAAATACAACTCCAGCAGCTAATTATACTTATGAAGTTAATTTCAATGGAGGAGGTTTTGTAGCGGCAACAAATCCGTATACTGCTACCACAGCCGGAACTTATGACTTTAGAGTAACCGATGCAAACAATGCTACAACTTGTCAAACGACTACTAGTATCGTGTTGGATCCAATTCCAACCACTGTATTTACTACAACTCAGACTAATGTAAGTTGTAATGGTGGTACAGATGGTACCATCACTGTGAATGTAACTGCTGGTGAAGGACCTTATGAGTACCAATTAGACGCTGGTGTTTTCCAAACGTCTAATCAGTTTACTGGTTTAGCAGCAGGAACTACTTATGTGGTTACGGTGCGTAATGCGAAACAATGTACTTTGGCTTCTCTTCCAATTACTATAGCAGAGCCTTCCGCTTTGTCTGCTGGTTCATTGTTGACAACTCCATTAAGCTGTGGAGCAGGAAATGTAGCGCAAACAGCTACAGTTACCGTAAATGGAATCGGAGGAACGGCTCCTTATGAGTATAGTTTTGATAATGGTACAAGTTATTCTACTACCAATACCTATCAATCTAATGTGGGTATCACTTTTGATGTTTTAGTAAAAGACGCGAAAGGATGCGTTTATACTTTGAGTAATGGTGTAAATATTCCAGCTTTGGTACCACCAACAAATATGGATATTAATGGTACGCCAGTATATTGTTTACCAGTTGCTAGTCAAACAAGTACAGTAACTATTAGCAATGTTCAAAATGGAGTAGGAACATTTACCTACCAAATTATTTCGCCTCTAGCAGCAATTATTAATAATGGTACTAATGCTGTTTTCACGGGATTAACGCCTGATACTTATGTATTCGAAGTGACTGATGCTAATGGTTGTAAGTACCAAGAGTCGTATACTGTAGCTCCAGTTACTCCTATTGCTATAGTAGGAGCATTGGTAAATGATATTTCATGTGATGCTTCAAACGGAACGACAAATAACGGTTCTGCTAGTTTTACAGTAACAG
>NZ_JBCGDP010000043.1:0-6235 GCF_038739875.1 Flavobacterium polysaccharolyticum | reverse complement strand
TAAGCGCTATGAATTATCAAACCATTTAGGGAATGTACTTTCTGTAATTTCAGATCGTAGCCTTGTGGGGGCAAATAATACCCTAACCCCAGACGTTCTTAGTTATAGTGATTATTATCCTTTTGGTAGCTTAGTTCCAAATCGCCATGGAAGCTCAGGTTCATATCGTTATGGCTTCCAAGGACAGGAAAAAGACGATGAGCTGAAAGGCGAAGGAAATTCTTTGAATTATACCTTTAGGATGCATGACCCGAGGGTGGGGAGGTTTTTTGCCGTGGATCCGCTTGCTTCTGAATTTCCTCATTTAACACCTTATCAATTTGCTTCTAATTCTCCAATTGTATTGAAAGAAATCGAAGGTAAAGAAGGAGAAATTTACATATTAGATTTAAAGAAAACTTCTCCAGTGTTGAAATTGATTGAGAGGAAAGATTTTAAATGGTGGCCTGATGCTATAGAGCCTGATTATAAAACTGTTATAGTAAAAGGAGCAAATAATTCTGAATTAAAACTGACATTTACTTATTATGGATCCACGGGGGCATTTCATAATGGTGAATTTGGTGATGGACCTAATATACTTGATTGGAATAAATTTGAAGAGAACCCTGTAGCTGCTCTAGCAAGTGGAAAGTATGTTGCTGAAGATGAAATAAAAGGGAGTTTAATTAGAGATTTGGCTATGATGGTTGTTTTCCATAGAATTATTACCTCTGGGACAAAAGGAAAAGCAATCGTTAATGAAGGAAATGGAGGTAATGGTGTATCTTTCAGAAATTTTTCTGGATTACCTGGAAAGTCTGGAATGAAATTAGAAGGAAGATTAAGCGCCGAAGCAATGAAAGAATTGACAAATAGATTTGGTGTTGAATTTGCTCAAGTTTACAAATTAGGCAAGGGAAAAAATGGAAGCGGAGGTACTTATTATTTATATTCAGGAAATGCTAATTCAGTAAACATCCAAGGTATTTTAGATGGAAAATCAATATTGATAAACCATACGCATCCAGCAGGATCATCTATTGCTAGTAAAGCAGATTTGAAATTGTTAGAAAATATTGAAAATAGTGGATCTCCTCAACGATCTTCAGAAATAATACCAATTGGTAAAAAGGAAACAAGTAGATTTAATAAATCAGGGGAGAATACAACAGATAAAAACAGAAGATTGAAAAATTAATAATATGCATTATATTGAATTATTAAAAGCTAATAATAAAGACTTAAAGATTAAGTTTATAAATATATTAAAAGATAAAAGTATTTTCAATACAAAAGAATTAGCGCATTTATATGACGTTTTATTAGAATCTAATATAGTAGTAATTAAGTTTAAAGAACTAGATTTAATATCTTTAGACAATATTGTTATGGATCTTATGGATGTTGGTGTAAGTTTTGGCGACTGTTCATTTCATGAAGAATTTGAACCCAGCTCCCCCTGATGGTTCGAGCGTCCTTAAGACGATGAAATATGATTTTACGGCTCGTTCGAGCATCTTGCTCTGCTAAATCGTCAGAACTACCGCCCAGCTCTTCGAAGAGTGAATAAGTTGTCTTACAGGCTACGCAAATGTCTGTGACTTTGCGTAATTTTTAAATGTTCTTTAAAATCGTAAACGTGATAAAAGTCTCCTGACTTTTCCCGTAAATATTTTTTAGCAGGATTAGTGTGGCAAAAGTGATAAAAAGCTGCAAAGTAACCCTTTGGTTATTTTGTAGCTTTTTTTGTTTTTTACTTTTTATTGGTACTTATAAATCTGACAAGTAAACATTAAAACTTGACAAGGCGTTTGCAGAAAAAGTCGGGAGACTTTTAGTATGTTTACAATTCTTAAGTTGAAAGAAAAGCGCAAAGTCAGGAGACTTTGCGAAGCTGGGAGGTATACAGGTGAAGGTGGCGATGGTTTTATTGTTCAAAAAAATGGTAAAGATATATCAAGTAAAATTAAAAATAACCCAGAAATGAAAGATGGCAACTAAAAGTTCGATAATATTGATTTTAACATGTTTATTTTTTATTTCATGTTTGAATGAAAAGCAAACTAATCTTACAGGATATTTTAATGGAAAATATTGGGATGTAATTAGTATAGATGGACATAAATATGACAAACCGCGGTATTCCAGTTTTTTTGGTAAAAATGGGGATTACTTTTATTATGTTTATAATTATGATGAAAAGGAAAATAAAAAGGCGCGATCTAAATTCGATTATGGGGATGTAATATATCCTGAAATGTGGCATTTTGAAAATGACAGTGTTGTTAATATACAGTCTTTTCGATATAGAATTTTAAAACTAACTAAAACTAATTTTAAAATTCAAAATATTGAAGTGTCAAGTGACGTCACGGAATATCAATTATCCCCGCTCCAATAGCCAGCTCTTCGAAGAGTGAATAAGTTGCCGTTGCGGGCAAATGTCTCTGACTTTGCGTAATTTTTAAATGTTCTTTAAAATTGTAAACGTTATAAAAGTCTCCTGACTTTTCCCGTAAATGTTTTTTAGAAGGATTAGTGTGGCAAAAGTGATAAAAAGCTGCAAAGTAACCGTTTGGTTATTTTGTAGCTTTTTTTGTTTTTTACTTTTTATTGGTACTTATTAATGTGACAAGCAAACTTTAAAACTTGACAAGGCGTTTGTAGAAAAAGTCGGGAGACTTTTAGTATGTTTACAATTCTTAAGTTGAAAGAAAAACGCAACCTCAGGAGACTTTGCGGAGCTGGAATTTTTGGAAATACATAACCTCTACAGAGAAAGGTCTTGCAAAATTTAAAAGTGATATGGGAAGTAGACTTAAGATCGCAAAAGATAATGGTATAACATATGAATTGTTTTCAAACAGTAAAATTCCAGACAACATTAAAACATATTTAGACGGTAAAGGAATTAAGTATACAGAAGTAAAATAGCAATGGGATTAGCAGCATCTATAGATATAATATTAAAAGATAAATTGGATATGTCTTTTTTTACGAAGGTAATTTTTGATAAAAATTGGTCATACAATGATAATAGTGAAATAAATTATATCGAATTAAATGAACTAGATTTTGATTGGGTATCTAAACCAATTAATTTATTTGAAAGTGTAATGAAAGAAATCAGTGAAAAGATGGAATTAAAACAAGATATTGGTCTTGTAATAATTCACAATAAATCCCATATAGGAGGTCAATTAATTTATTTTATTGGAGATAATACAATATCATTTAATCTAAACATAAATAGAAAGACTATAGAAGAATCAAATAAAACATGCTTTGAATGGTACTTGAAAAATTATGGAGGTTTATTTGAACATTATGGGATTTTAAAAATTGATTGTATAGAGTTTTAGGTAATTCCAAGCTCTTCGAAGAGTGACTAAGATATTGTTTATGCTCCTCAAAGTTTCATGACTTTGCGTAATTTTTAAAAGTTCTTTAAAACCGTAAACGTTATAAATGTCTCCTGACTTTTCCCAGCTCTTCGAAGAGTGAATAAGTTGTCTTACAGGCTACGCAAATGTCTGTGACTTTGCGTAATTTTTAAAAGTTCTTTAAAACCGTAAACGTTATAAAAGTCTCCTGACTTTTCCCATAAATGTTTTTTAGAAAGATTAGTGTTGCAAAAGTTATAAAAAGCGGCAAAGTAACCGTTTGGTTATTTTGTAGCTTTTTTTACTTTTTATTGGTATTTATTAATGTGACAAGCAAATATTAAAACTTGACAAGGCATTTGCAGAAAAAGTCGGGAAACTTTTAGTATGTTTACAATTCTTAAGTTCAAAGAAAAGCGCAAAGGCAGGAGACTTTGCGGAGCTGGTATTAGTGCAAGTGCACAGTATACAGCAAACAGCGATGGAAATATTAATGTTTTTGGTGCTTTAGCGGATGGATTTTTAACCACTGGGGCAAGTGCCTATTTGGGAGCAGCTTTTGAAGTCAACTACAAATCAGGAAAAGGAACTACTACCAGTACCACTTTTAGAACTGTATTCAGTAATGAAAAAAGTTTTTCAGATTTTGCAATAGAAGCATCTTCTGCTTATTTGTTTGGTAAAAAAAATGAATCTTTCGGCAGTGTAATAGATGGTTCAGATTTACCTAGTAACGTACTCAAAGAATCTAGTAAATTTCTTTATGAAACTCCTAGTCAATTTGCAAATTATGGAGCTCAAAATGCAATTAAAGACAAAGTAAATAATTAAATAGGTATGTTGAATTTTTTAAAAACTAAAATTGTTCCAAATATCTTTTGCATAATAATTTTAATGAGTGCTTTTATTTATATGTATTTAACTTCAAAAGAAAGTGAGGAGGCGTTAAAAAATGTAGTTTATGCCAGAGTAAAAATTAAAAGTGTTGAACTTGGGAATAAGGGTGGTCCTTTGTTTCTTTTTGATTATCATCTAAATGATAGTGTATATCAAGGTAATTACACAATCATTGATGGTGAAGAATTATCAAAGACAAAAAGATTAAGAGAATTTAAAGGTGATTATTTTTATATAAAAGTTTCAAAGGAAAAACCTCAATATCATCAATTATTAATTAATTATTGCGTTAGAGATACTACTTTGATACAACCTAAAAGTGGCTGGAAGGAACTTCCCGAAAAAATATTATCAAAATATATAAATCAAAATAAGGAATCTTTTTTTTAATAGCAAAACCAGCTCTTCGAAGAGTGAGTAAGTTGTCAGTTTAGGCTACGCAAATGTCTGTGACTTTGCGTAATTTTTAAAAGTTCTTTAAAACCGTAAACGTTATAAAAGTCTTCTGACTTTTCCCATAATTTTTTTTTTAGAATATTTAGTGTTGCAAAAGTGATAAAAAGTTACAAAGTAACCGTTTGGTTATTTTGTAGCTTTTTTTTGTTTTTTTACTTTTATTGGTACTTATAAATGTGACAAGCAAACTTTAAAACTTGACAAGGCGTTTGCAGAAAAAGTCGGGAAATTTAGTATGTTTACAATTCTTAAGTTCAAAGAAAAGCGCAAAGGCAGAAGACTTTGCGGAGCTGGGACTGATTGGTATGAATGGGATAAAGAATTTATTTGGAAAGAACAAGTTACTGTAGTTGCTCCTGGAGTATATCAAAGGTTTTCGGGTACTACTGCTTTATCATTTATGAATATATTATCAAGAAAAGAATATGGAACAGGAAATCTTAAAACAGAACATCATTTTCCAAATTTTGCATTATTTAATATTGATTTAACAGATCCTTCTACTGGTTTTGGGGCGGCTGGCAGATTTAACGTGCCATTAGATATGCTTTACCCTGATAAAAATAAAAATGAATCAGGTAAGTTAAATGCAATGCAACAGAAAGAAGTTAACAAAGCGCATATACAAATTAATGCTTATTACGAAGCGAATAAACTTAATGATTAATATTATGAAAAAGTTAATTATTAATCATCGATTTTCACTGTTTATCTTATTATTTTATGGTTTTTTTATTAATGTTTTATGGTTTTTTATTTCTATTTATTTAGAGAAAATGTTTTTTGACAGAAATCTTATTTCGACTTCATTAGGATATTTAATCTTAATGAGTTTAATAGTAACGATATCAGATGATAGTTCCTTTAGTGTTATGTCTTTTATAAAATGTTTTATTATTATGATTTTTGCCATAATAATATTAATTATATCTTATTTTTTATCATGGAATTTAGGGAGTATTGTTCTGTCGAATTGTATTGTATCCATAATATATTTATTTTTTATTTCTAATATTTTATCGAAGCTTTCTTTTGTAGAGATAAATATTAAGTTTTTAATGTGGCAATTATTGATTTTTTTAACAACTTTTTTGACTTCTAATTCTCTATTGGATGGTATTCAAACATATGATTATGGTGTACAGTTTTTATTTTCTATCTGGCTGTTATATATGAGTATATACTTATTTTTAGTTAAAATAATTAATACAGGTGGTGCGGATATGTCGTCGGAACGATAGTGCGGTTTTGCAAACCGTGTCCGCACAGTAAAGCCACCCAGCTCTTCGAAGAGTGAATAAGTTGTCTTACAGGCTACGCAAATGTCTGTGACTTTGCGTATTTTTTAAATGTTTTTTTAAATCGTAAACTTAAGTACATGACAAAAAGCAAAACATATTGTTTTCCAAAGATTTAAATCCTGTCAAAAGAAATTTTGACAAATAATCTAATCCATACTTGAAAACACTTACTGCTCTTCTGCCATGTTTTTTTATTATTATTTTCTGGATGTATTC
>NZ_JBCGDP010000042.1:0-6824 GCF_038739875.1 Flavobacterium polysaccharolyticum | reverse complement strand
CCAATCTCTTGATCACTAAGCGCCTGCGCAAATCCAGTCGTGGTAATAAAAAAGCTTATAATACTAAAAACTAATGTATATTTTAATTTCATCTTGGTCTTACTTTTTTGTGGTAGTTACTCCTGCTGTGCTACAGCTAACAACTTGTTTTTTTACTACTGCTTTTTTATTAGGTTCTACTTTTAAACTTTTTCTTCCGGTGTGGGATTGTTTTGTAGAGACACTAACTTCATTGACTTTTAGCTGCGCTTTAAAGTCAAAATGAGAAGCTTTCTCACAAGCGAGAGCATCATAATCCTCAAAACCATCAGAGGCTAATTCGCTATACTTCGTGTTCGAACCAACAGCTACAGGCAAACGATTAGTATAGCCATACAAAGCAGATGAATAGCGTTTTAGAGCATCTTTATTCTCTATCTCTTGTCCGTAAGGATTGTATTGAGTAACTTCTGAAGCAAACGTCCATCGCTTATAATTGTCTGTCGTGATTCCCCATTTACCATTAGTAAGCACATAAAAAGGAGCGAAATTTGTAAAAAATCCAGTCTTACGTGGTGTTGGATCAACGGTATGGTTTCTTCCTGTTAGGTAAGCATAGGATTTATTGGCTCTCCAATTCCCTAAGACATTGTATACATACGGATTAAAAGAGCGTTTTTCAATATCCTCTTGATCCTCTAAACTGTTATCTTTTTCATATTCAAATTGTGGTTTACCATCAGTACCAAAAAACATTCTAGGTAAATTACATTCACATTGCGATGGCCAAATGTTATTGTATTCTATTGCCGAAGCATTTACAATTCGATTGCTTACAGAGCTCGAAAAAAACGGGTTATCCCCTATATTTTCTCTGATCGAAGTAATTTTATTATTAGCATCATAATCATACAAAGGATTGCGCATAGAAGTTACGCTAGCCATAGAAGCCATTTGCATGTTGCGATGTCCTGAACGAATTACTTTTATACTACCTTTATTTACATTGCTACCTTTTATGAGTAACCCATCTTTGTCTAATAACTGAAATGTAGTTTCATTTACTTTAACCACCCAGGCTTTGAGCGCTTTTTTGGTTTTACCATCAGTTGCCGTTCCATTTAAATAAACTTCATCCCCATCAATTAAATAATCCGAGGCTTTATATTCTCCTCCTGTAAATTGATATTTATTATCGGCTACCTGGGCAATGTTCCATTCTAAACCAATATTCTTTGCTGCTTGACTCATTCCATCATAACTCCAATAAGCTGGAAAATTAAAATTAAAGTAGCTGTCGTTATACTCATTTACCGTTTGAGTCAACAAGACCTCACCAGTATCAGCGTCCCATGCTAGATTTTTGGTAGAAACTTTAGAACCAAGATCGTAAGCTATTTTTTCAGAAAGGATTCCTGAAGTATGAATAACCTTTGTGGTCACTGCCGTACGTATCTGATCCTCATGCTTTGAGTAAGTGGGTAAGGGAACAGGAATAACAATGATCCATATACCATAATAAAGAGTTGCAAAATTAAGATGAACTCCAGCTGTTGTAGTCGTAGATTTATTTTCACGAAAATCGTTTATCACATCATAATCAACACCGACTAACTTTGGTAAAATCGCGCCTTTGCTATCAATAGTTTGAACAGTATTATTTAACAAGCCTTCATTTGAAGCCTCACTTTTAATAATTGTGTTATACTTATAGTCTACTCCTGAAATAGCTTCTTTCTGGCCCTCCCCATACACTCTTTGTGCTTTCATTTTCCCATCCATATCATTCGTATGAATAGAATACCCTTGAGACATTGTAATGTGATTTCTAACATTGAGATTTAATATGCTGGCAAGAGCCGTTGAAGATTTATGACCTCCAGATAGTACTGTACGATCTACGATAGTAGGAAAATCATTCGAAGTATAAAACTCCGTAACCACTGAACCAGTAGCATGTTTCTTTACAATTAGAGGTTTTTCAGTATTATCATTATTCATTCTAGGAAGATTACTTACTGTAACCCTACTATAAGTGATTTTTGGTGATGGAAAAAACGATTCTCCAAAAGGTTCTTCCACATAATTATCAGTATCAGGTCCTAATAATAAATCTGGTTTGTTCACATCATAAAAAGGCTTTACAAAAGGGTTTTCTTTACTTCCTAAAGGCTCATAAGTAGCTACTCCAGATGATTTTCCAGCAATATTCCCATATTGATCTTCGGTAGTATATGAATATTTCTGACCATAAAATTGTTGGTAATTCTTGTTATTCTCATTTCCAGTCATTACATCCCATTGATCATGAATTGCAATATCTTTTACTCTACTACCACCTCCCAATTTCTTACCATCAGGATGCATCAATCGTATCCATGATTTTCCTGCAACAAACTGACTGGCAATCCCTGTTTGTTTTAATTTAGTATTAGGACTTTTGAAAATATCTAAAAGAGTAGGCATCCATCCAATCAATTCCATAACAACGCCCTTAAGGTTGTTGGTATCCTCTTCATTATGCATGCTATAAACCAACCTATTCAAATATTTACGTCCAAAATTCCATCCTGTCTTTTGAATAGGATTTGTATCACTTCCTGATTTAAATCCATCTCCTTGTCCTACTTTTTCAAGAGGAATACCTACATATTGTTTTCCATTAATCACATTAAAAACATAATCACTCTTTGTTTTATTAATCTTCATATAGCCCGTCACATAATCGTATTTATCGGTACCATTTATTCCTGGAGCAGGATTAGGATTCACCATATTTAGCATAAATCGAAAATAAAGCGGATTACTTTGATCTCCAATAGTACTTAAATACTGATCATAGAAGATATCTGCGACAGAACGATTACTATTAGGTGTGTTATCAACTATTTTGTGGTCTAATTCGACATAGATATAATTCCCTAATTTTTTTATATTCTTTTCACTACTACTAATATTCTCAGCAGTGAGTCCGTTTTTATCTCCACTTCCTACAACTTTGAACATCTGCATGGCATTCTTATTCTGAACCTTACTGTAATCATCCGATTCATAATTCAATTCCATTTGTCCTCCTGAGGGCAAACGAATTGATTTTAACAACCAAGCTGAAGCATATTGATCTGCTATCACTTGGTCTTTCTGATCTACAAAAGGATATTCTGCATTTGATAAATCGGCTGTTGTCCTTAAACTAACATTTGCACTTACTGGTTTGTAATTTCCCCAAACATCATAAGCTTTCATATCATAATCGGGATTGAATCCATAATTAAAAACATATGGTGTAAATTTCCCCATATTAGAGTTCTTGTAGGTAAAATAAACTTTTGCTAGTGTTAGCTTACCTTTCTGTCCAACATCTTTAGGATCGGCACTGGCACTTTTACTATTATTATCAATCCCTTGACAAAGGCTATAATTGTATTCAAAATTAGCTTCTTTTATTGGAGTAGCTTCTTCGCCTTTAGCCAAATATTCAGGTTTTGAATACAGTGAAATTTTATCCAATTTATACATTTTTGAATCTAGTCCAATCCCTCCATTTTCATCAGCAACGCCATAACCATCATTTCTTTCGGAAAGATGAAAAATAGCGACATGGGTTTTAGTCACTATTTTTTTTATGTACAACAGCTCTTTTTCACCATAAAGGTAATTTCCTTTATTGTCTTTTTTACTAGAACGCAACCCTTCGTCATAATTAGCATAATCTTTACCAAAAGGAACTCTCCATTTATAAATATGATCCTTCGTCTTATTTTCATATTCAAACTTAGTATATGTACCCAAATCATCATCAGTTGGACCATCATCTTTTAAATCCTGATAATCTGAGGATAAAACTGTAGACAATAAATAAGTATGGGCATAAGCCGGAGTAGTTACCCTATTGAAATATTGATCACCATTTTGACTATTTTTAGACGAATTATCTTTACCCGAGGCATATTTAACTAATCCCTTTTTTGAATTAACCTCAGGAGTACTTCCTACATCAAACGTAGCCTCTTTTTTTACAGAATTATAAGCCGCTCTTCCATAAATGTAGCGTTCCCCTCCTTCTTTTGTTATCCGTATTTCGGCAGTATGTCCATCTTTAGCAAATGCACTAAACTGTTTTGTTATCCCAAATCTATTAGCTTCAAGTTTTGTCAACTTTTCAATAGATTGATTTCTAGACAATCTTTCTTTTCTAACAACATGACCTTTATTAGGGATAACTTCTGTATTTGCAGAGTAATTAGTGTTGGTTTTTACGTTAAACCCTTTCCCTACTATACCAAGATTTATTGGCTTATAGCTTCCTAATTCTACATTAAATAAACTTAATTCCTTGTCTGTGTGAAATCCACCTATATTTTTAAAAAACACTTTTTCGTAATCCGGTTTGTTGTTTTTTCTTTTCTCCTTAAAGCGTTCTAAAGCGGGATTTGAACTTTCCCAAACCTTTGAATAACTTTTACCGATTGTAACTGTTGCATCATATCCCCAGTGAAAACCTCCACCAGCTCCAATCTCTACACCTAAACTTCCTCCAGTACTTCCATCTGTTGTTTCATTATCATAAACATATCCTACTTGGGACTTATAAGGACGAAACATCCCTGAAACACCCTGACCTTGAACAGTATATAAATCATATGTATTATTAGTTATAGGTAAAGAAGTAGTGTTTTTATTAAATGTTCTATCTTTTTCTCTATTAAAATCTAAAATATCAGATTTACCAGCGCTATACGTATTTTCATAACCATACGCTTTCTCAATTTTATTTTTCTCAGAATCTTTAATCCCTTGGCTGGTTCTATAACCTGAAAATTTTGCTCCTGGCTCAATTCCCCACAATTCCGTTTCTAAATTTAAGTTAAACATGAAATTTGAAGATACCATACCAACTCTTTTAGTTGGAGTAAAAGAGGCATCAATAAATGAAATAGATCCACTTGGTCCTATACTTGCGTCTCCTTGTCTACCTCCAGGATTCCATTCGTTTTTTATTTTCTTGCTTGCTGTAAAAGACATTGTTGAGCTCTCTACACCTTTTCTACTATTATAACTTACACCTGCACTAAGACCTAAATTAAATTCTCCTATTGATTTTGATGTGAATTTATGAGAAAAAGAGGCACTAGGAGATACCGATACTCCTTCAGAGGCAGAGGATTCAATATTCATCCCTACCTTCCCTACATTTAAATTATCGGATATCTCATAAGTTAACCCACCATTTACTGAAGCTCCAAAACCATCGTAGTTGTTGTATTTAATGCCTAATCCAGCACTTATTTTCCCTGCTTCTTTCACACCAAAGGCAGCTAAAAAAGCACTCGCATTAGCTCCAATAGTAACATTAGGCTTCATACTATTCTCATAGATCATTTCATCTCCATTAAAATCATCTGGTAAGCCTCTTAGTTGTCTTGAAATTTGACCTACATTAAGATCCCAACCTAATCCAACCCATGATGCTTCTTGATCCATAGTCACTCCTGAACTATAGGCTAAATTCAAAGGATATCCGCCTACATCCATTATAGGAATATTATAGTTGAAATCTCCACTAGCCAAATCCACCATATCAGAGGTTCCTATGGGAGTAAATGATTGAAATTCGGGTTGAGATGGTCCACCTGTCAAAGCATATACCTGCATAGGTTGTACCGTTTCTAAGAGAATCATCATCGCTAAATAAATAGCAATAATTTTTTTAAACTTACTTTTTTTAACTTGCTGAATCATAAGGCTATTGGAGTAAAAGTGTCTTTAAATTTAAATTTTAATGTCCCTTTTCTAAAAAGGTAATCATTATAAATCAATTGTATTTTATCATTGGGGTCAATTCCTGAAAAGAATAAGAGTACTTTTTGAAATGGAGCAATCTTATAGTTACGCTCAAAATTCACGCCTGAGCAAAGAATCGTATCTTTTTGTGAAGTCACCACATAAAAATCTTTATCAAGACCAAAAGACATATATTTTACAGATGCCGTATAATCCATTCCCGTAAAATCTTTACCTAATAAATCTTTCTCCTCTTCTTGTTGAAAAGTAAACTCTATAATACGCTCTCTCTTATTTTCTTCGTAGAGAGAATCTACTTGCTTGAGATTTTGATTTCCTAAATCTTTTAATAAATAATATTGAATGGGAACTTCGGTTGCAGTAAAACCGATATCATCAACCACTTGAGTATAGGAACGTGATTTCCATCCTATTTTTTCAAGATTAAAATAGCGATCTCTGATTACTGAATTTTGTTGACTATTTTCTAAATCATTTTTACAAGAAACACAAAGGAATACTACAAAAATAAAACCTAACGTCCTACAACCCTTCATATTTTTTATTTATGTAATTAAGAAGTTCATTTGTAACATCAATATTTTCATCCGCAAACAAAATATTTTGTTTAGCATCAGATCCAATAATCAATTGATACTTTTTTTCTTTAGAAAACTCAATAGAATAACTTTTTATTCTTGACCAAATTTGAGTGGATTGCTCTGCTGCAAAAGTTTGATTGAACTCTTCCAATTCTTCTTTACCTTGAATGAATTGTTGCATCAACTCTTTTTTTTGAGAACCAGAAATTGTAGGAGATTGCAAATTGGAATACAATTTATCCAAAAACAATTTCCTGGAATTAAATTCTTTTTCCCCTGCCCTTTTCATCTCTTTTGTCATTACAAAACCATCAAATATTTTTTGATTGTCAACATAAACTATTTCAATGCTTGGTTTATAAAAACAAAAAAAAGTTAAAAAAAATAAATAGCTGATTAACAAGCTATTAAGTAAAAATTGACGAGAATAAACATTTTTAAGCACAAATAACTTGTTAA
>NZ_JBCGDP010000041.1:0-7625 GCF_038739875.1 Flavobacterium polysaccharolyticum | reverse complement strand
GTCAAGAGAAATTAGCAGCAGATGCTAAGGCAAAAGCAGATGCACAAGCAGCACAAAAAGCAGCAGCTGAAGCGAAAGCTAAAGCCGATGCAGAAGCAGAGCGTGTTCGTCAAGAGAAATTAGCAGCAGATGCTAAGGCAAAAGCAGATGCACAAGCAGCACAAAAAGCAGCAGCTGAAGCGAAAGCTAAAGCCGATGCAGAAGCAGAGCGTGTTCGTCAAGAGAAATTAGCAGCTGAAGCTAAAGCTAAAGCCGATGCAGAAGCAGAACGTTTACGTCAAGAGAAATTAGCAGCGGATGCTAAGGCTAAAGCAGATGCCGAAGCAGAAAAAATACGTTTGGCTAAATTAGCCGCAACCGCTCCAGTAGTAAAAGACGCGGGTGCCAAAGCAATAGATGATTTAGCGAAACAGGCTGAGGAGTCTAGTAAAATGCAACAATCGTTAATTGCACAGTTGGATCAAAAAGTAGCCAACAAAGCGAAAGAGTTGCGAGACATGAAGGAAGAAAATGATTTGAGTGAACAAGGAATTGTAAGAGAGCCACAAGAAATTAAGAGTACTTCAAATGATAATGCGGCTATCGAATCATTGAAATCTCAAATTGCGGCTTTGAATAAAATGCAAGAGGATAACATCACTAAGATTAAAAATTTGTATGATGATCGTATCAGAAAAGGAGCTAGTGCTACCGATGCCTTGAGTTTGAGTTATTTAAAATCTATTGATCAATTAAAAGCGGAACAAGCAGCTAGCGTTCAAAAAAACAGCAAATTGGTTCAAACTTTAGAAAACATTAAGGTGGCTGTAGAGATTGAGAAAAAACGTAGAATCAAACGTGCTAATTCGTTGAATGATACCGACCGATTGGCGCAAGATCAAGCGACATTGAAACGTATTAAAGAGACAACCAAAGTAAGTGCCACACCGCTGAAAGAAAGTGATTTTGATTATGGAGAAGAGCAGTCTAATATGCAAATTATGAAACGTGTGTCTAATACACCAGGTGGGTATTACATGATTATGGCGGTACATAAAGATATTGCCAAACGTGATGCCTTCTTGACTAAAGCAGTGGCTTCTGGAATGAAGAATGTAGCGTTCTATTATGATGCTAATACTAGTAGCTATTATATTTACAATGCTATGTTTGATAATTTACAAGAAGCCCAACAAGAAATGAAAGCGAAGGCCAATAATCCATCCACTAGTAAAATGGTGATTATAAAAGTTGAGAATTAATAAAACAGTATGAGATTGGGATCTCCTAACTATAGAATTTATTCGAATTTTGAAATACAGTGAAGTAAAAATTTAATATTTGGAACAAAATTATAAATAGTCTTTTCTTTAACGCCGATTTCTGCCCCAATGAATCGGCGTGAGGATTTTAATAAAATGCCAAAACCATGAAAAAACCTACTATTTTACAGCTGCTATTTTTGGAGTGCTCTATGCACATTTCCAAAAATGTATCCTTGTTGTTTAAGACCAATGCGCTAGCAATTCCTTCTACTCAGCAGTCTAAAAAAAGATTCCTTTCATACGCTATGGCTATGATA
The DNA here is from genome assembly GCF_038739875.1 of Flavobacterium polysaccharolyticum. Lineage (NCBI taxonomy): Bacteria > Pseudomonadati > Bacteroidota > Flavobacteriia > Flavobacteriales > Flavobacteriaceae > Flavobacterium > Flavobacterium polysaccharolyticum. The sequence continues at coordinate 6,064 of NZ_JBCGDP010000041.1, read as the reverse complement.
GGGATTTTGCTTTTTATTACACAAGGGTCTTATGGACAGGTTGGAAGAACATTTTCTCCAAGATTACCAGGTGGTAATATGAGAATTAAAGGAGACGTGGTTTTTGTAGGGAATAGTATCTTGAGTGCTACGACCTATCCGGATATAAGAAATGGTGTACCAGATCCAAGAAATGTGAACCCTACATTTAGCGCTGCTGATCCAAATGGAATACCTACTAATTTAGCAGCTTTAACTGCTGAGGCTAACAAAAATTTTGATATTCTTGTCAATAATAATGGATTGAATCAAGAGTATGTAGATATTGATTCTGATCCGAATACGTTTTCTTCAAGTCGTGCTGATTTGAATATTAATCAATCTTGTAAAAGAATAGTATATGCGGGTTTATATTGGACGGCTATTTACCCTTATGAGAGGAGTACAAACTCTGGTTCTAATACACAAGGAACGGCCAGAAGAAATGATTGGAATCAGATCAAGTTTAAGCTACCAGGTGCCACTAATTATATTGATATTGTTGCTGATAATAATCCAGATCCAGTAGGTGATGAGGACGATATTATTTATGATTCCAACAGTGCAGTAACTAAACTGCCAAACACTCCTTATGCTTGTTACAAAAATGTAACTAAGATGATTCAAGATTTGGCCGAACCCAATGGACAGTATTTTGTTGCTAATGTTAGAGCAGCTAAAGGTAAAAAGAGTACTGGTTCTATGGCAGGTTGGACGCTAGTTATTATATATGAAAGCCCCGATTTGCCAAGTCGATATATTTCTACTTTTGATGGTTTTGTAGGAATAACATCCACACTTGGAAATATAGATTTTACGGTTAATGGTTTTAGAACCCTTCCTGCTCCTTTACCAGTAAGAGCTACAATAGGTGTTGCCGCTCAAGAAGGAGAAGCAAGATTATATGGTGACGATTTGTTAATCAGAGCAAATTCAAGACCTACTTTTACATTTGTTAATAATAGTCTTAACCCTCTGAACAATGTTTTTAACTCCAGTATTACGGTTCCTACAACAACCCCCCCTTTTTCTGCCAATGTAAATACAAGGGTTCCTAATAGTTTGAATACACTAGGGTTTGATATGGATTTGATCAATGTCGATAACCCGAATAATGCAGTAATTCCTAATGGTGAAGTAGGTGCTAGATTTCGTTTAACCTCTACATCAGACACCTATGCAGCTTATCTTACTACTTTCGCAGTGGACATCATTGAGCCTAAGATTGTGTTGACAAAAGTGGTTAAAAATACTGCGGGTGTTGATATTGGTAATCAAAACGTAACACTTGGTGATTATTTAAATTATGAAATTGGATTTAGAAATGTTGGGAATGATGATGCTGATCAGTTTACTATTAAAGACATTTTGCCTATTAATATACTTTTTGATGAAAATTCAATTGTTATTCCAAATAATTCAGGAATTACACACGATTATGATCAAGCTACTCGAACTTTAATTTTCACAATTCCTAGAGATTTAGTAAGAATAAATGGGAATCAATGGTTTATCAAGTTTGGAGTACAAGTCGTTCCGAATTGTAATGATTTAAGTGATGCTTGTTCGGATAGAGTTCAGAATCAAGCATTTGCAACCTATAGGGGTGTCACAAATCCTTCTGTTATAACTGATGATCCTAGTATTTCTGGCTTTGGAAATTGTAATTTGGCAGTAGCATCCCCTACGAACTTCCTTGTGGGTGTAGATGGTTGTAAATACTCTAAAAAGTACCAATTATGCGGTTCCAGCGTAGCTATTTCGGCTGCCAATGGATATAATACATACGAGTGGTCGTTAAGCCCATTTGTTAATGGCGTTGCAACAGGACCAATTATTGGAACTACTCGAACCATAACAGTTACTAGCGTCGGGACTTATTATGTAAGAAATACAGCTCTTGCACCTTGTATCTCAATAGATGAAACCATTACAGTAGAACCTTTTGGAGCGACAGTAGTAAATCCTGTTAGAATTCCAACAGCTGATGAAATTGTAATTTGTCCAAATAACAATAAACCATTACCCAATATTTATTTGTGTGGTGCTAATCGTTTTATACAAACTGGAATTTCAGACACTGCAGATATCATTTGGGAAAGAAGTAGTTGTCCTTTAGTTCCTAATACAGTTTGTGCGGATGAATCAAATGCTTGTACATGGACACAGGTCGCTACAGGACCGAATTATAATGTGGGTGATCAAGGTCAGTATAGAATCACATTACGTTATACTAATGGTTGTTTTAATCGTTACTTTTTTAACGTGTATCAAAACGATCTAAAACCAACCGCAACATCAAGAGATATAATTTGTACCACTAATGGAGAAATTGTGGTAGGTACGCCTGCAGTTGGTAGCGGATATGAGTATAGTTTGGATGGCATCACTTACCAATCGAGCAACATACTACCTATAACCACTCCAAATATTTATACGGTTTATATTCGTGCGACTAGCAATTTAGCCAATCCATGTGTGTTTCCTATTCCTGGTATTCAAATTAGACAACGAGACTTTACGGTAACTACTACAGTAAACAATCCTTTGTGTAACGGTGGTAAAGGTTCTGTTAAACTAGCTGCCAATGATGTAAGAGCTCAATACTTTTTTGAAATTTTTAATGCATCAGGAGTATCTGTTAGTAAAGTAGGGCCTATTGTTTCAAACGATTATACTTTCAATAATTTAAATCCAGGGAGATATACTGTTAATGTGAAAACAGATGACTTCTGTGATTACACAGGTATAGTTACTTTAATTGAACCTGATGTGTTGACAGCTACGGCAGCAATTACCAAAGCGCTGACTTGTGAGAATGGAGAAATTACTGTAACTCCAACAGGAGGTACAGGACCTTTTACTTATTTTGTAAATAGTACTACTGATTTTCAAGGTTCGCCAATAATAGACGTATCAACTTCTGGAACCTATAATATAAGAGTTGTTGATTTTAACAACTGCGAATTTACTTTGGCTCCTATTACTATCAATGCTACTCCTAAACCAGTATTTACAGTGAACAAAACAGATGTTCTATGTTATGGTGCTAATACAGGTGAAATTAGGTTTAACGTGACCAATGCCAATGGTTATACCTTGGCTTATAGTATAGACAATGGAACTACTTATGTTGCTAATGGCACTTTTTCTAATTTGGCACCAGGCTCCTATACGCCTATTTTACGTTATTCATTGAACGGTGTAGATTGTTTCGATCCTCAAACAGCTATTACAATTACACAACCAGCTACTGCCTTAACGGCTTCAGCTGGGGTATCGGAATTGGCTGGATGTGGTCCGGCACGTGAAGGAAAAGTACGTATTACTAATCCACAAGGAGGCGTACCTCCTTATGAATACAGTTTCGACAATCAGGCAACTTGGGTAACTGTTAATGATGCCTACAAGGCTCCGGGTTCGTATACTTTATACATAAGAGATGCTAATCAGTGTGTTTTTAGTGCGCCCGTAACCGTAGATCCTGAACCAGCAGAGCCAGTAATCAACGCTACCCCACAAATTGATTTTAATTGTGATGGTACTGCTACTAGTACGGTTACAGTAGCTAATCCAGGAGGTATATCCTACACTTATGATTATTATTTGGATGGTGCAATAAATACTAATGTTCCAAGTAATGTTTTTTTAAATGTAACTCCTGGAACTCATGCTATAAAAGTTGAATATAAATTAAATACAGTCACTACTTTTAGTAATTTGCTATTTGAAGATTTTGGTAGAGGTGAAGATACTAGATCACCAGGTATTAATTCGGCGTACTGTTGGGAAATACAAGATAGTGTTGGTGATTGTATTCGTACTCCTGCCGATTGGCATCCATGGCTAATGAATGATGGGGATTATGTGGTTACTAAAGCTTTACATCCTGATCACTTTAATGACTTTAATTGGTTTTTACCTTCGGATCATACCAAAGTACTAAACAATACTCCTGCTATTACAGATGGTAGATTCTTAGCTGTAAATATTGGTTCAACGATTCCTGTAGGAGCTATTCTATACAGTAAAACGATTAATGATATTATTCCAAATCAGCCAATAAACGTATCCTTGTATATGTTTAATTTGTTGAAGAGAACAAATAATTTACCTTCACCTCAATTAACGGTTCGTTTAACCAGAGGAGGTTCAGTAATTGCTACACAAGTTATGCCAAGTATTCCAAGAGATGAAGTATGGCATTCCACTACTGATTTAGCTGGAGGTACTGTTTTAACATTGAATCCTGGAAACAATACGTCACTAGAATTTGAAATTATATCCAATAGTACGGTTGTCAATGGGAATGATTTAGCGATTGATGATATTAGTGTATACCAATTGCCAAAAACTTGTCTTTCTTCTAAAGATTTTACAATAGTAGTACCAACGGGTAGAGCTTTTAATGCACAAATTGCGGGAACTAAAAATGTAACTTGTAGTGGATTATCAAATGGTGAAATCACCATTTCAGCTGAAAACTATGATTCAACAGGTTTTCAATACTCAACTAACAATGGAGCAACTTGGACAACGTCTACTACTTCTCCTGTAACAGTTACTAATTTGGCAGGAGCCTTGTATAAAGTAATTGTACGCCCTGTGGGTTCTTCAGTGGCGGCTTGCGCTAAACCGTTTGATGTAACGATTAATACACCAACAGCTGTAACATTAAGCGCTTCGGTTACTCAACTAGCTACTTGTACTACTGGAGCTACCATTACGGCTATTGGCGGTGGTGGAACTCCGACTTATGAATATGAATTACGTCAGTCGAATGGAACCACAGTAGTTACGGCTTTTAGTAATAATGGAGGGGTATTTATCAATGTACCTGTGGGTAATTATACTGTTTTTGTTCGTGATGCTAACGGATGTACGAACCCGACAGGAGTTGGTGTAAATGTAAGCTCTCCACCAACTTTATCTGCCACATTAGCTGCTACTACAGATTATTGCTATACTACTGCCAACCCTGCTACTTTAGATGTAACGGTTACAGGTGGTGTAGGACCCTTTACCTATAAATTAAATACTAATGCAGCGGTTAGCTCAGCATCAACGAGCTACTCTTTTGCGAATGTGGCGCCAGGTACTCACACTATAGTAGTAACTGATAGCAACAATTGTACGACCACTATTTCTAATATTGTAATCGCACCACAAATAGGGTTAACAGTTTCTTTAATTAATGATTTAACTTGTTTAGTCAATGCCTCTATCGGAAACCCCATGGTTTCAGACGGTAACGGAACCCCTTATAGTTATACTGTTTCTTATAATGGAGGTGCTGCAACTGCTGTAACTTCATTTCCATATACGGCAACTCAAGCAGGAACTTACGTGTTTACCGTAAGCGATAGCAGAGGTTGTCCTGCAACTAGTAATACCATTACAGTAACAGACAAAACCATACCAACGATTTCCACAAACAAAACAGATATTACATGTAACAATGCCAATGATGGAACGATTACTGTAACTGCTGCCAGTGGATTTACGAGTGCGTATACGTATGCTATTAAACTAAATTCTGCTGCTACCTATACTACGCAAACCACCAATCAATTTACGGGTTTGATTGCAGGGACTTATAATGTAAAAGTAATTGATAGCAAAGGCTGTGAATCGGCAGTAAGTAATGTGACTATTAATAATCCAGCTCCTATTGCTGTCAATGCAACACTAACGACTCCTTTTAGCTGTAGTCCTACCAATACCAAACAAGCCGCTTTAATAACAGTTACTCCAACAGGAGGAACAGGAGGTTATACTTATAGTTATAATAATGGGACTTCTTTTGGACCCAATAATACTTTGACAGTAAATGATAATGGATTAACACAAAACATTAATATCATTGTTAGAGATGGTAATGGTTGTTCATCACCTGTTCAAGTAGTTACTTTAGCTCCGTTAAACCCACCAACGGATTTATCTTTTGCTAATGCTTCGGTGACTTGTACATCCCCTACGACTTCAGTGACATTAACTGCTACTAATGGAGTAGGAGCTTTACAGTATGAAACTATTGCACCATCGG
>NZ_JBCGDP010000040.1:0-9036 GCF_038739875.1 Flavobacterium polysaccharolyticum | reverse complement strand
TCGCTAATTACTTTAACGGTTCTGGAATTGCAATAAGAAATTTATACGGTCCATCGGAAGATACGACTTATAGCAGTTATTATAGAGTAGAAGGATTTTATGAAAGTTCAGTACCAGTTGGTAAAGCGATTGATAACACCCAGTTTTATATCCTCTCTGATGCATTGGCTTTACAACCAATAGGTGTAATTGGTGAGATTTGTATTTCTGGAGATGGCTTATCTCGAGGTTATTTGTACCAGCCGGAATTAACAGCAGAAAAGTTTGTTACCAATCCTTTTTGTGAAATAGGAAAACTTTATAAAACGGGAGATTTAGGCAAATGGTTACCTGATGGTACCATAGTTTGTATAGGAAGAAAAGATAGCCAGGTTAAAATAAGAGGGCATCGGGTAGAGCTTGGAGAGATCGAACATGTTTTAGAAGCCCAGCAGGACATCGATCAATGTGTTGTTATCGCAGCGATGGTTCAAGGAGAGCAGGTTCTTGTAAGTTATCTTGTTAGTACAGCTGTTATTGATAAACAACAGCTTCGATTATTATTAGCACGAGAATTACCTGATTACATGTTACCAAGTTATTATGTTTTTATGGATGAGTTTCCTCTTACTCCTAATGGTAAAATCGATAAGAATGCATTACCCTCCGTAAGCACAGATGATATTATTCAGGCTGAGTATGTAGCTCCAAGAAATGAGATTGAAAACCAATTGGTTGTGATCTGGCAGGAGATATTAGGATTGGAAAAAATAGGTATTACCGACAATTTCTTTGAATTAGGAGGAAATAGCTTAAAAGCAAATCAGGTGATTTATGAAATTCAAAAAGAGTTTAACATAAAAATTGAACTTAAAGAATTATATAATGACCCAACGATTATTAATCTTGCTTGCTATTTAGAATCGATAAAGCTATTAAATAAGCAGCAAAATATATGTAGTGTTATTGGTGAAGAATTATTTTTTTAAATTACAATTCAGGCTAGCTCAATAGGCTTTTTGTAAAAAAAATATTTACAGAATTATACTAAAGTGTTCTTGGAACTGTTTTTAGTTTTATATGCTCTTTATAATTAACTCGTTATATGAAATAGTTGGAGTCGCTATAGAATTATAGTAGTTTGTCAAGTAGATTATTAGTTTTTTGTTTAAAACTAACTGTTTTCAAAGGTCATTTTTTTTTTTTCATCAGTTTGATTGTTAGCTAAAGGCTATAATTTTTCTAAGTGTTGTTAAAGTAGTTATTCTGCTGATGATCCAGTGAAAAAACTACCCTTTTGATTAAAGAAATACCAGTTGTTTATGCTTAATTTTGACTTAAAAAGGAACTTATGGAAGATCGGTATTCAAGAAATAGGCTTTATCTTACTGAAGAAGAGCAAGAGATTATAAAAAACTTTCCAATTTTGTTAGCGGGAAGCGGTATCGGTAGCGTGATTGCTGAATGCGCGCTGCGGTTTGGTTTTGAAAAAATCACGATTGTTGATGGTGATCAGGTAGAGCGGTCTAATTTGAACAGACAGAATTATACAGAAGATGATGTCGATACAAACAAAGTCGATGCTTTGGCCAGGCGATTGAAATCGATTAATAAAAATGCGCAAATTAATTGCCTCGATTTTTTCTTAACCGTTGAAAATGTAGGGGATCATATTAAAGGACATAAGGCAGCAATCAATGCGCTTGATTTTTCATCTCCAGTACCATTGATTTTCGATACAGCATGTCAAAAACTAGATATTCCGATTCTGCATCCATACAATATAGGTTGGGGAAGTCTGGTTACTGTAATTGCAAAGGACGGACTTCTACTAAACGCAATAGCAAATGATGATGAACAGTTCAATGAAGTTACCATGGTGGAGTATGCCTCAAGTTATATGAGATTTTGGGGAAATCCACAAAGTTGGATCGACGGTATTATCGAAAAATATAAAAATGAGAAAGAATCTTTGCCACCGCCACAATTGTCTATTGCATCATGGTCAGTAGCTGCTGTATGTACCCATTTATTATATAATATTGCCACAGGAAAAAAGTTTAAAAAATTCCCTGAGTTTTATCTGTCAACTATTATCGATGAGGAACTATAGTTTTTAAATCAATTTATTACTGGTTGCGTAGGCTATTGCTTCAGCAATGTTTCCTACGCCCAGTTTTGTGAATAGTTTTCGTTTGTGAAATTTTATGGTATCTACAGAAACAAACATGCTTTCAGCCATATTGGCGATTGTAAATCCCCTTATGGAGTATTGTAATACTTCTTTTTCGCGGCTTGTAAGTGTAATCTTCTCTTCAGTTTTCCAGAAATTTCCTTCCAAGTCATAGCTGAAGATTTTATTTTCTCCTTTTTTATAAATTTTTATGTTCCCTGATTGTAGTTCTGAGGAAAGTGAAATAATACAGATTGATTTCCAGATTTTACCATCGTTGGTTAAAAAAATGGGAGTTAGTTTTTGATTCACTAGAAAAGTCTTCCCACTGGGATTTCTTAAGCGAAAATCATATGAAATAGTATGATGTATGCGCTCTTCCAAAGGGATGTTTTGATAAAAATCAAATCCTATAGTGTTAATCTTTAATAACAAATCAAGATCTTCCTTGACTACATATTTGAAGTAAAAGGCATACCCTAGTTCCTGCACTTCTTCAGGTGTATGATCGCACAAAAACAAAGGGTTTTCTGATACATATTCAAACCCTTTTTTTTCATAATCTATAATGTAGATACTGCTGTAAGTCGTTCTAGCAAAAGCTTTTACGAGTTCGAGATAATTTGCAAGTTTAAGAGTTTCATCTTCAGAAATTTTATTAACTGTATTGTTAGATGAAAAAAAATCGTTTTCAATTACCATATCACTTTATTTTTTATGTTGTGAATATAGGGAAAATTGGAGATATGATGTTAAATATTTTTTATTTCTACACGAATTTAACGTCAATTCAGAAATAACTATAAGGATATCATATTGCTTTATTGTTAATTAAGTCTTTTTCTTACTTTTTTTGACAAAACCAGGTATGGGCTTTTTTTCTAATTATTGTTTTATAACATGTATAAGGAAATTGTGGAGATAGTTTTAGTAAAATGAAAGACTATGATATCCAAAAGCAACTACAAATTTGCAATAAGTCGAAATGAGATTTTTAGTACAATAGGATTTGTAATCACAAAAAACATCAATAAATATTCAATTCTATTTTTTTGTAGATGCTCATAATGAAAAATATCGATTCGATTTACCATTATCAAATTAGATTTTTTTGGGATTTTAATTTTTTTCAAAGTGATCTTGGTAAACTAATAGTCATAATGAGTGATTGAAAAAGAATTTTATCAATCTGTTGTCAAAGCTCGTTACTTTCTTGAAATCTGGATTTAAAAAATGTATTGCATAAATCCGTTTGTTTATGCAGTACAAGATATAGTAATTAAATCTAGCATATTGGCCATTTTGTGATTAAAAGAGGAATACATAAACATCTATAAAAAAGCTTCTAGTTTGAGCTATTGGACCAGTACGTGCCCTTAAAAACATTCGTTTTACTGAGAATAATGTCATATTATTTCGTGATGTAAGACTTAACGGTAATTCTAACTTAGGCTATTAAGAAATCTATTCAGCATTTGGGTTCTGAAACCTTACTAGTAAGTGCTTCATACAGATTATTTATAGTTTCTATAATTAGAGCAAGAATTTGGTTTTGTTTGAGGATGTCTAAGGGTGGAGGCTAAAGTCTTAAACTACCCAATAAGGTAGTTTATTATATGGTTGCCTTGAACTACACTTTGGTGTAGCAAGAAGTGAAATTTTGTATTGTAAGTTTACTTCAGTAAAAAAGAGAAAAAAATCAGTTTATATTTTCTTAGTTTTTACTAGATGCTCAAAATGTAGGATGATTTATCAGGGAACTTCTAAAATTACCTAAGCCTGTTTTTTGAGAATTTTAAAAAAAAACATTATCAAATATTTCTAAACAAATAGCCATGTGATTGGTTGTAGCGAAGCTATACCTAGTATTGAAAAATTTAAGGGTTAATCTAATCTATATTATTATACAACTATAAAATCAAATTTCTAGCATTTAAGAAAACATATTAAGATGAAAGATATCAAATCAATAATTAGCAGTTTATTCAATAAAGAAGTACAAATTTTCCTAGATGATTCAGAAGAGAATTTAAGAGTAACAGGGAACACAGCTGCTCTGACAGCAGAAGATAAAATCGATATTTCAACCAACAAAGATCGTCTTATTGCCTTACTAAAAAGCAGTAAAAACAGTTCGAAGTTTAATTTTGAAATGATTTCGCCTGTTGCTGTATCAGAAAGTTATGAGGTATCGGCTGGACAGCGCCGTCTTTGGACCTTAAGTCAGTTTGAAGGAGGGTCTGCCGTGTACAACATGCCTATGCATACTACTCTGAAAGGGAGCTATGATATTGAATGTCTTCAAAAAGCCATTATAGCGACTATAGAGCGTCACGAGATCTTACGTACTATTTTCAAAATGAAGGAGAACGGAGACGTTAGACAATACGTGCAGCCAGCTGCAGCGGTAAATTTTAAACTATCTTATGTAGATTTTAGAAATGCTGTTGATAAACAAGCAAGCGTAGCCCATTATATTAATACAGATTCATATGTACCCTTTGATTTAGAAAAAGGACCTTTATTTCGTGTAAGTTTATTACAGACAGAAGAGGAAACTTATGTTTTCTATTATAATATGCATCATATTATTAGCGATGGCTGGTCTATGAATGTATTAGCAAAAGATGTATTTGCATTTTATGAGGCCTTTGTGAAAGGCAATGTTCCTGACCTTGAATTTCTTAAGATTCAATATAAAGATTATGCAAATTGGCAAGCTGTACAATTAGAGACAGCAAAAGCAGATACGGATAAAGAATATTGGTTAGAGCGTCTTTCCGGAGATTGTCCAGTTTTAGATCTCCCTTCAGAAGCATTGAGACCTGCAGTGAAAACACATAACGGACAACATCTGAGATCTTATATTTCTAAAAAGAGTACTGAAGAAATCAAACGTTTTACAGAAGAAAAAAGAGGAAGTATTTTTATTAGCCTTTTGACAACTTTGAATGTTCTTTTACACAAATATACATCTAATACAAATATTATTATTGGCAGCCCGGTTGCAGGACGTGATCATGCTGATTTAACAGATCAGATAGGGTTTTATGTCAATACTTTAGCATTGCTGAATACTGTGAATCCACAAGAGAGTTTTGCAGCGTTTTATGATCAGGTAAAAGAAGATACCTTAACGTCATTTGAACATCAGATGTATCCGTTTGATCGTTTGATAGATGATTTGAATATCAAACGGGATATCAGCCGAAATGCTATTTTTGATGTAATACTTACAGTTCAAAATTCAGAAGCATCAATAACGGATGCTACGATTTCAGTTGAAGATTTTGACAAAATAACAGACATCGGGACTACGATGGCTAAGTTTGATCTGCAATTTACTTTTACCGAAGTAGCGGATTATATTTCTTTTGACGTCATCTATAATTGTGATGTATATGAAATAGAGATGATCAAAAGATTGATGAGGCACTATAAGCAATTATTAGATGTGCTCTTTGCGAGTCCTAATGAAGAGATAAAGGCGATACAATATTTAACAAAGGAAGAGCAGCATCAGTTGCTGTATGATTTTAATACAACCAACGTTTTGTATCCAAATGATAAAACTGTTGTGCAGCTGTTCCAAGAGCAAGTAGCACAAAGAGCGAATGAAACGGCAGTAGTATTCGAAGATAAAAAGCTTACTTACCAAGAATTAGATGAGTTGTCCAACCAATTTGTACATTTTTTACAATCAGAACACAATATTCAAGCTGCCGATATGGTAGGTTTAGAATTGGATCGCAATGAGTGGTTTTTGGTGGCTATGTTTGGAATTCTTAAACTAGGAGCTGTATATGTTCCTATAAATCCGGAATTTGCTCCAGAAAAAATTTCGTTTATTAAAGAGGATACAAATTGTAAAGTTAGCATAAATGACAGCATTTTGCAGGCTTTCAAACAAACAGCAGATCAGTACGAAACAAGATATGAAGTAGAGATTGTAAAGTCGGATTCGGCTGCCTATGTGATGTATACTTCTGGTTCTACTGGAGTGCCTAAAGGAGTCGTGATCGAACAAAAATCTATCGTCAGATTAGTAAAAAATACAAATTATATTAAAATTAATGCAGCTGATAGTATCCTAGGGCTATCAAACTTTGCATTCGATGGAGCTACTTTTGATATCTATATGCCTCTTTTGAACGGAGGAACCCTTGTGATAGCTGCTAAGGACATCTTTTTAGATCTCGACCAGTTTGATGCTCTGATAGCAGCAGAAAAAATTGATAGTTTCTTTTTAACAACAGCATTTTTCAATACTATAGTCGAAGCTAAACTAAGTTCATTAAAAAATCTAAAACACCTATTATTTGGTGGTGAGCAGGTTTCTGTAAAACATGTAATGAAGTTTAAAGAGTTGTATCCTGATGTAAATCTTCATCACGTATATGGACCTACAGAAAACACTACATTTTCTACTTATTACGAAATTAAAGAAGTTAGAAAAAATCAGAGAACGATTCCTATAGGATCCCCTATAACAAATAGTACGTCATATATATTAGACAGCAATAATGAGTTAGTACCCATTGGTGTTTCCGGAGAGATTTGTGTGGGAGGAGATGGATTAGCCCAAGGGTATCTAAATCAGGGAGCATTAACAGAAGAAAAGTTTGTCGCACATCCTTTTATTCCCGGAGAACTGATATACAAAACAGGAGATATTGGTAAATGGTTACCAAGTGGGGATATTGAATTTATTGGACGAAAAGACAATCAGGTAAAAATACGAGGTCATAGAATCGAATTGGGTGAGGTAGAAAATGCCTTATTAAAACAATCAGAAATAGAGGATGCAGTAGTTGTAGCATTTGAGAATAAAAATGGAGAGAAAGAATTAGTAGCCTATATTACGACTTCAGAAACCTATAATATTTCGGATCTAAGGACTTCATTAAGAGAAATTATATCTGATTATATGATTCCGTCTTACTTTATTCCATTAGAAAAACTTCCTTTAACTTCAAATGGTAAAGTCGATAAAAAAGCATTACCCACAGTAAGCAGTAGTGATTTTGTTCAGCAGGAATATGTAGCTCCTATTACCGAAACAGAAGAGCTTTTGGCTGGTATCTGGCAGGATTTATTAAAAATAGAGCGAGTAGGAGTGACAGATGTTTTCTTTGAATTAGGTGGGCATTCTTTATTGGCTGTTCGTCTGCTATCGGCTATTAAAAATACGTTGAATGTTTCGGTGACCATAACAGATATCTTCAATAATTCAACAATCTCAGCTTTAGCCGCTTTTATAGAAGGTAAGGACAATACTGCCGTACTTCCGTTGGTAACCAAACAAGAGTTACCTGCCAATATTCCGTTGTCGTATGCTCAGGAGCGTTTATGGTTTATCGACAAGTTAAAAGGAAGCGAGCATTATCACATGCCGGTTTTGTTAAACTTAAAAGGTCCGCTAAACACCACTTATCTCTCTCAGGCTTTAAAAACTATTGTAGAGCGTCATGAAACGTTACGCACCGTGTTTGTAGAAAAAGAAGGTATTGCTTACCAAAGAGTGCAATCCACTAATCGTTGGGAATTGAATATTATATCAGGGACTAATGATTATCAGGGTCTTATTGCCAAAGAGGTGAACAAACCATTTGATTTATCAAAAGATTACATGCTTCGTGCTACAATTATAAAGATATCAGATGAAGAACATATTTTAGTATTGGTACGTCATCATATTGCGACTGACGGATGGTCTGAATCCCTTATTGTTAATGAGTTTAAAGAGCTTTATGCTTCGTATGCGTCAGGAAGAGAAGCCGATTTACCGGCGCTTAGTTTTCAATATACAGATTATTCGGTTTGGCAGCGTTCTGAGTTGTCTGGCGATGTTTTAGCAAAGAAATTAGATTATTGGGAGTCAAAATTAGGAGACGTAGCTCCTTCAGCACTGCCTACTGATTATCTTAGACCTGCTGTTCAAAGCAACCGTGGAGATTTCATCGGTTTAAAATTAGACAGCGACCGCAGCGAGGCACTACGCACTTATGCAAAAGAACAGGGAGTAACTTTATTCATGTTGCTATCGAGTATTTACAAAGTGTTGTTATATCGTTACAGCGGACAGTCAGATATCTGTATCGGAACTACCGTTGCCAATCGTCCGCAGCAGGAATTAGAATCTATGATCGGATTCTTTGTGAATACTTTGGCTCTTCGAAGCGATTTATCTGGTAACCCATCGTTTAATGAGTTGCTGAAATCGGTAAAACAAACCACTTTAGAAGCTTATGATCATATCGCTGTTCCGTTTGAAAAAGTAGTAGATCGTGTAGAAAAAACAAGAGATAAAAGCAGAAGTTCTTTATTCCAGGTATTGTTCGTTTTAAACAACAATCCGGGAGCAAAAGTAGCAGAATTCAGTGATATTACCATTGAACCGATGGCAATGAACTATGATATAGCGAAGTATGATCTAACGATTTTTGCTGAAGACGGACCTGAAGGAATCTCTTTTTCATTCAACTATTGCACTGATCTTTTTAGTGCTGCTACCGCATCAGGATTAAGATCACATTACGAGAACTTATTAACAGCTGTCTTAGAAAACGGAACCTCATCAATAGGTGATTTGACGATGTTAAGCACAGAAGAAGAGCAGGCATTGGTAGTAGACTGTAATACCCCTGATTATTTATTTTCAGGAGAAGGAACTGTATTGTCTCTTTTTGAGGCACAGGCAGCTAAAACTCCGGATGCTATTGCATTTGTTTATAATGATAGCCGTATGACGTATAAAGAGCTGGATGAAGCCGCTACGAAATTAGCGTATTACTATCAACAAACTTACGACCTGAAAGAAAATGATTTGATGGGGATCATGATGGATACTTCGAACTGGTCTTTATTGGGGATCTTATCCATTT
>NZ_JBCGDP010000039.1:0-9504 GCF_038739875.1 Flavobacterium polysaccharolyticum | reverse complement strand
CTGTTGTACTAACATCTAAAAAACCTTATAATTACAACTAAACATACCAAAAAAGGAGTAAAAATCCTAAGATTTCTACTCCTTTTATTTGTCAATTTACTCGGAAAAAGACTTTTTCAGTGGCCTCAGTTTTACCATGCTTCTTTTTAATTAAACGCGATTCAACTGCTATGATTTTTTACGCCTGACAGGTTTATAAAACCTGTCAGGCGCTAGTTTCAAACGCATTAATTATAAATACTTTCTTTTTTGAAATGCACCGTCAATAAATAATAGACCACTGCTCTGTATTTATTAGTATTCGATCGTCCGTATTTTTCCATGACAGCATCGATGGCGGCGTCTAGTTCTGGACCATCAGAAAGTCCTAACTTCCCTATCAAGAAATTCTTTTTTACCGTTTCTAGTTCTGAAGGCTGACTTCCTGCTACCGTAGCCGAATCCGCATTGTAAATAGACGGTCCACAACCAATAGTCACTTTGGTAAGCAAATCCATATCTGGAGTTACTCCACATTTTTCTTTTAAATCTGAGGCATACTTAACAATTAATTCTTCTCTAGTACTCATACAATAAAGTTTAAATTTGATTAATAACTTTTATAACATACTCAAATATAATTAATTAATAACATCTATCGTTACCAAATCAATAATTTAAATCAACATTCTAAAATATTACAATAAGAATAGCTCCTGCCATTCGTAAAAAAAGCTACAAAATAACCAAACGGTTACTTTGCAGCTTTTTATCACTTTTGCCACACTAAATATTCTAAAAAACATTTACGGGAAAAGTCAGGAGACTTTTAGCACGTTTACGATTTTAAAGAACATTTAAAAAATATGCAAAGTCACAGACATTTGAGCAGCCCAAACTGACAACTTATTCACTCTTCGAAGAACTGGTGCAAAAATAGCCTGTCCGCCTATGTAGCAATATCGAGAACTCTTGTACCGATTACCTTTTATAAAAAAACTAAAAACTTTCTCTATTTACTTTTTCCCGTAAAAACAGCAAAACGTCTCTTTATATTTACAAAATAAAAATAAAAACAGGTAGAAATACCTATACCCACATACTAAATAAATTTTAGATTTGAGTAGACATACTAAAAAAAAGCAATACCTAAACGCTCAAATACTGATAATTATAGCCCTAAAATCTAATTTGCTAACTAGTTAGATGATGTAATCACAAAATAGGCTTTTTAAACAAAATATAAACAACTAAACAGATAAATTATGACAAATTTTACTAGAAAAAATGCATGGAATAACGGGGGAGAATTCATAGATCCCTCAGGTAATTACACAGATCTTTACTGGTATGCTAAAGGGGTAAATGTAATGATGTCCAAACAATTAAATGATCCTACAAGTTGGTGGTTCTATGCTGCTATTCATGGTTTTTCAACTAGAGAATGGTCAAGGTTTCCTACTCCACCTTCGGTTCCCACTACTCCACTTCCTGATAATTCAACAATAAATTTATATTGGAATCAATGTCAGCATCAAAGTTGGTATTTTGCACCCTGGCATCGAGGCTACCTTATAGCAATAGAAAATCAAATTCGTACTGAAATTATTAAATTAAATGGTCCTGCTGATTGGGCTTTACCTTATTGGAATTATTTTGGTACTGGTAATGAAAACTATATACCAACTGCTTTTACTCAAAAAAAGTTACCCGACGGAAATGAAAATCCATTATTTGTAACAGCAAGATATGGCCCTAATGATGACGGAATAGTTTATGTAGATACGCAAGTAGTTAATGAAAAATGTCAAAACAATACAATCTATACAGGAAGTAATTCTGAAACCCCTCCTCCAGGGTATGGTGGGCCAGAAACAGGCTTCCATCATAGTAAAGGTACCAGTGGTAATCTAGAAAACAATCCTCATAACTATGTTCATGGTATGGTGGGTGGTAATAATGGTATGATGTCATATCCTAATACTGCTGGCTTAGATCCAATATTTTACTTGCACCATTGCAACATCGATCGCATGTGGGCTTCTTGGAATGCTGATGGAAATAACAATCCTAATAGTAAAAAATGGCTTAATGGTCCTGCATCTATTGGAGAAAGAGAATTTGCTATGCCTAAACCTGATGGAAGTTCGTGGATATACACTCCTAATGATGTGGATAATTTAGATAAACTAAATTATACTTACGAAAGTCTGAAAACAACTGCAACTCCTCAATTAGAGAGTTTACTTGCACAAAGAATGAATAAATTTGGAGTAAATACCACAACCTCTTTATTAGAAAATATGGATTCAGAATCAAAAATAGAACTTGTAGGTGCAAATCAAAGTGCCCTGAAACTAAGCACAACAAGTGTAGAAACTTCAGTAAAATTAGATAAAAAATCCTGGAAACCTGTTCCTAAAAGTTTCCTGAAAGCATCTTTAACAAATATTCCAGACCAAATTTATTTACATCTTGAAAATGTAACTGGTACAATGGACTCTAACATCCTTTATGTGTCTATTAAAGAACAAGAAGCTGGGCATGTTTCGCTATTTGGACTTGGAAACGCTAGTGATATAGATGGTGCACATGGTGGTGGTGGATTAACCTTTATTATAGATATTACTAACATTATCGACGACATACATCTAGAAAGCGGACTCGATATAGAGTCTCTTGATGTAAAAATAGCAACAAAAAAGACAATTTCAAACTCTGATGATATTACCATTGGTAGGGTCAGTATCTACCGCAAGAAAAACTAATAATAAAATCGATATTAATAAAGTTTTTTTGTAATACCCTATAAAAAATAGTACCAATTAGACAGTCCAAAAAGCCACAAGAAAAATCATTCTAAATTGATTTTAACCTGATTTAGCACCTGATTAACTTAGACCAAAAGATTGACAAAAATCACTTTTTTGGACTGCCTAATTAGAAATATGACATAGTCTTTAACAACTAATCTATTAAAAAAAAAGAAAAATTACTGTATTTACAGATCAACAAAAAAATGATAACATAAATAAGATCGATAAAAAAATAATTACATCTATGAAAAAATGGATAACCACTAAAAATGCAATCAATACAGTAATTCTTGTTTTGAGCATTCTGTTTTGGATTATTTTACTCTTAAATCCAGGCAATATAATGTCAGTAAAGCATTGTCATGTTACGCTAGAAGGTCCATCACCTGACTCACTTCAAATGTTACTTGACATGAATCCGTTTTCTGGACTCATGATAGGCTGGACAGTGATGGTATTTGCTATGATGTTACCAAAGCTTGCAATGCCGATTCAAAATATTTACGAAACCAGTTTTAAACACAATCGTTTTTTTATTGCATTCCTTTTTGTCCTTGGATATGCCATTATTTGGATTGCAGTTGGAGTACTAATGAATATAGCAATAATTGGTTTAAACTTACTCATGCCTAAATCTTTTTTTCCAGCAATTATGGTAGGACTAATAGCAATTATTTGGCAATTTTCTCCCATCAAACAAAAGTATTTAAATCGTGGGCACAACCATACTATTCTTGCAGCATTTGGATGGGCTTCTTATCGTGACGCACTTCACTTTGGCATTATGCATGGAATCTTTTGTGTAGGAGCTGGCTGGGCTTTAATGTTATTTCCTATGCTTTTACCACAAGGACATAACTTAGCAATGTTTTTAGTAACCTTCATTATGATAAGCGAGCACATGGAGCACCCAAAATTGCCACGTTGGCATTTTAGTTTAAGACTAAAACTATTGAAAATTCTAATTGCTCAAACAAAAATAAGGATAAAACAAAATTCAATGACTTAAAAATAAATAGTAAAAAATAGAATTCCTATAGTACTATAAAAAACTGATTTATTAATAATAAAGTATTACCTGCTGCGAAAAGCACGACTCTACTGGCTTTCCTGAGCCGATTAAGAACAATCCTTTCTCCTTGTTATTTGAAAATTACACTTTAAACACTATAATTATGAATGAAAATAAAACCTTAGCAACAAACAACAACAAAAAGCAACTTCTTGGAGGTTAGCTACCTAGTAATCCACAAATAATAGAACAGTGGATACAAAAATTAAAGAAATTTGCAAAGAACAATCCTAACCAGCTTCGCAAAGTCTCCTGACTTTGCGCTTTTCTTTCAACTTAAGAATTGTAAACATACTAAAAGTATCCCTACTTTTTCTGCAAACGCCTTGTCAAGTTTTAATGTTTGCTTGTCATATTTATAAGTACCAATAAAACGTAAAAAAACAAAAAAGCTACAAAATAACCAAACGGTTACTTTGCTGCTTTTTATCACTTTTGTCACACTAATCCTTCTAAAAAACATTTATGGGAAAAGTCAGGAGACTTTTATAACGTTTACGATTTTAAAAAACATTTAAAAATTACGTAAAGTCACAGACATTTGCGTAGCCCAAACTGACAACTTACTCACTCTTCGAAGAGCTGGGCGATGCTATAAAACAACAAAAGCAACCCAGTTAAGAGTTGCTTTTTGTTTTTAGTAGTATTGTGGCTCATCGTTGCGGACACGGATTGAAAATCCGCGCTATCGTTGTGTGAACATATCCGAGCCATCAGGTTCGCACTAGCCCTGTGTTACCTAATGCTCGCGCCGTCCTTTAGATTTGCATAGTGAATTATTCGTAAATTTAAACTAACAACCAAACTGACAAAGTGAACCATTCGCGCCGCAAAGTTTTCAGACTTATCCCCCGATTAGGACTTTGTCAGTTTATATTGAATAAGCATCAAATAGTAATTCAGATTTCAAGGTCTATTATCAAGGTTATGATTGTATTCAATAGTTTGGTTGCTAATCTTAAAAAACTTTTCTTATGGGTAAATTTAAACATTTTTTAGGTATTGATGTGTCAAAAGAATACTTTGATGCTGTTGTTATTTTGGATGAGAATAAACAGAATGCCATTCATAATCAATTTATAAATGATTATAAAGGTATTCAAGGACTCCGCAAATGGTTGAAAGAACAAGGTGCTACTTGTGAAGATACTTTTGTTTGCTTGGAACATACAGGAATGTATGGGAAGTTAATTATCAAGTATCTAATATCATTTAAGTTCGATATCTCGGTAGAAATGTCTCTAAAGATTATTCGTAGTATTGGTGTACAAAGGGGTAAAAATGACAAAGTTGACGCAGAAAGAATTGCTTACTATGCTATGAAAAATGTTGATGAAGCAGTTTTATATAAAGCTCCTAGGAAAGAAGTAGACAAAATTAGAAACCTTTTATCTTTACGAGAAAAGCTAGTCGTTACAAAAGCTTCTTTGTTGCGCAATGTTAAAGAACTCAAATCATTTGATTTAGAAGTGGCTAAACTCTCTGAAAAGCTACAAAACAATACAATCAAAGGAATTGATTTGGATCTAAAAAGCATTGAAAAACAATTGGATAAAATAATAAATGAAGATGAAAACCTATCTAAAATCTTCAAGATTACTACATCTATTAGTGGCATCGGAAAAGTAACAGCTCTGTTTTTAATTTGTTTTACAAATGAATTTACAATATATTCAACACCACGTCAATTAGCTTGTTATGCTGGTGTTGTACCTTTTGAACACACCTCAGGAAAAAGTGTACGCTCAAAACCAAAAGTCCATTATATGGCAAATAAAAAACTAAAAAAACAGCTTCATATGTGTGCCTTATCGGCAATCACAAGTGATCCAGAGTTGAGAATATATTATAACCGAAAAGTAGAAGAAGGAAAAAGCAAAATGCTTGTAATTAACAATGTAAGAAACAAACTAGTACATCGCCTATGTGCTTGTATAAGGGAAAACAAAATGTTCGAAAAAAAACAAGTAGCTTAAACTATATCAAATAATATTTTCTTTTAAAAGGAAAGAGAGAAAAAACTCTCTTCCCCTTCGCAAGATTTATTGTTTTTCCTAAACCAAATTTATTGAAAAAATCGCAAAAAATAGATAGAAAATTTATGATTTTTTATTTGGAAGAATCATAGTAATCGGGGAGAAAAAAACACCGTTCCGTCTTTCAGAAAAGATCCGAAATAGATATTTAAATATTCTCCTTCAAAATCCTCAAAAAGTATAACAAATTTTTCCTTTTTTTCGTCTAAAAATAATTCATAAAAAAGAAAATCTTTACTCTTTAAATATTTATAAAAATTATTAGTAAAAATCACTTTATTCAAGTTGATTAGACCTTGATTCAAAGCTTCTCCTCCTCTTACTATATAAAGATAATTGGTGCTAATTTTATTATCGATAAAATCAGTAATTTCTTTTAACATAACATCGTTCCCTTTTGTCAATTTTTTTTTAATATATGGGGATATTGGAAAATCAGCAGGATCAATAAATTGCCAAACAGCATGGTATTTATCATTTCCCATTAATGTAAAACCTAAATACCCTTCATTAAACAAATCAAAATATTTCTTATTAATATTATTTAAGTCTTGCTGTTGTTTTAATTTTAAAATTAAATCTTCTTTTCTATTTCTCTCCGGGAAGTTTTGTATAGGCATGATTTACTTCAATTTTTTTATAATTTTTAGTTTAAAAATATTCTACAGCTTCATCGGCATTTTTAAACATGATATTTTCATTTGCAGCTCCTATGTGATAATGAATATCACCATCTTTAACATGCTTAACGAGTACTCTATATCCATCTTTTGTTTTAAATAATTGGAACTTCCCGACATGTGTAGGATTGTCTTTATATATAAAGCCAGTACTTCTATCCCATCCTTTTTTCAATATATCATCCGTAACGGTCCATTGTGCAATTGGAGATTCTCCTTTAGGTAAATTTAAACGAATTCTCTTTAAATAAGCATACGCCAAACCTCTTGTTCTAAAATATAAGTTACCCAACTTACTTGTAGCTGCTAATGATTGAGCTACTTTAGGTACTCCTTTTACTATTCCGCCTGGAGAATACCACGGTAATTCTAAATATATTGAGTTTTGTCCTCCATTACCAGTTAAATAACCTTTCTGATCAACTGACAAATAACTATCGCCAGATCCAGCACTGCTTCCGTCAGCTTTAATTTTTCTATCTCCAAATTCATAGAAACTAGCTTCAGGTAAAACTTGACCATGTTCATAATCTAATTGAGTAAGATTGTAATCTGATTCTGAGTACCAACCAGCATTAGTATGTTCAGTTCCTTTGTGCCAATACCAATCTTTTTTGGGATTTCCTCTAGTTTTCATTTTCAGAATATTCCCATTCGAACCACCTCTATCTGTTCGAGCGGAGCCACAATTTCTTCAACTAACCCCAGCTCCGCTAAGTCTCCTGACTTTGCGCTTTTCTTTCAACTTAAAAATTGTAAACATACTAAAAGTCTCCCAACTTTTTCTGCAAACGTCTTGTCAAGTTTTAATGTCTACTTGTCACATTAATAAGTACCAATAAAACGTAAAAAACAAAAAAAAGCTACAAAATAACCAAACG
Organism: Flavobacterium polysaccharolyticum; assembly: GCF_038739875.1. Taxonomy (NCBI): domain Bacteria; kingdom Pseudomonadati; phylum Bacteroidota; class Flavobacteriia; order Flavobacteriales; family Flavobacteriaceae; genus Flavobacterium; species Flavobacterium polysaccharolyticum. Next base: position 2,040 of record NZ_JBCGDP010000039.1, on the reverse strand, counting down.
GTTACTTTGCAGCTTTTTATCACTTTTGCCACACTAATCCTTCTAAAAAACATTTACGGGAAAAGTCAGGAGACTTTTATCACGTTTACGATTTAAAAGAACTTTTAAAAAATACGCAAAGTCACAGACATTTGCTTAGCCCGCACGATAACTTATTCACTCTTCGAAGAGCTGGATATTCAATATGTGTATCAATTTTATTAAATTCTTTGTTTTCATTATTTTTTATTTTCTAAAAAATAATCATCACCCATTTTATAAACTTTAATTTTAGGACTCAAGACATATTCCTCAAATAATTTGTGTTCATTTTTAGAACCTCTTGCATTATATTTTCTTTTCATAGATATTGTATCGCCTTTTATTTCACCTTCTTCAATTACTGGATATATATCACCTATTGTAGCTGCTATTCCTTCTGTTTTGAAGATGCTATTTGTTATCATAAAATAGAAGCTTCTATTTAATTTTATAGGATTAAAAGACTCTCCTAACATTGACAAAGGCATTAATGGAGTTTCATAAATATACTTATCCTCTGAAAATACTACATATTGAAAAGTAGCCCCATTTCTCAAAATATAATACGCTTGATTTTTCTTTATTCTTGAAAAATCAACAACATCTTCATTGTAAAGAGTAAAGTATTTTTTAGAAAAATCAAGTTTATTCATTGTTTTTAAATCATTTGCATATTCATTGTTCTTTCTTAAAGGAACACAAGAATTAAGCAATAACAAAGAGACTGACAACAAAAAGCTATACTTATACATAAAATCTTAATTAGAGTTAAATAATGAATTGCTAAATGTTGTACCTGAAAAATAACGACTTATTTTTGAGAGAGATGGTTTTGCTCTTCCGTTGTCGTACGGAACAAAAAGATGATGAAATGTAGCATCAGGTTTTCTTATAGATGGCCAAGGTATATTGTCGTGCATTTTATCTGAAGGCCAAAAAGTTTCGCTACCAGTATTGCTTCCTGATTGTATTACGCCATAACTAGAATGTTGTAATGACATTTTCTCAATACCATTATTCAATAATAAATCAAAGATATCTTGATTATCAAAGTTTTGCCCTCCTAATATTCTATCTTGATCGTATGTAGCTTTATTATTAGATAAACCATAATAACAATCAAATGAATATGTAGCTGTTAAATCACCATTTTTAACTTGTAGATTAAGACCTGCTGACCAAAATTGGTCTGTTCCTGAACCAAAAAACAAAGGTGTTTTTTTAACATCATTATAAGAAGCAATTTGAATATTTCCTAATTTAAGAGCTGTTGCTCCTAACCATTGATTTCTACCACTACCATCACTATTTCTTCCAGAACTTAAAATAGCATTACCTCCAATTGTTAAAGAAGAGTCAAAAGAATTATTAACACCTGAACCACTTTGAGAATTAAATAAATTAAGATTCATTGAACTACCATTCCCAACTCCTAGAGTTAAGGCTGGGCTTGCAGTAAGGGTAAACAAGCTTGGACTCATTGGTGAAGTCCCTGGACCTCCTTGATATGTTGTTGCGGCGATATTTATTGATGCCATTCCCCCAACATCGCCTATATTTCCTTTTGCAGAAAGACCTGCATATAAACTTGCACTAAATCCACCTCCTAAATGATAATTTATTTTTGCACCAGCATTTAACTCATTACTACTCTCTTTTCCTTCTAATTCACTAGCGTGAATAGGTTGATTAGAGCTAAATTGATATGGTGTTAAATATGGATACTTCCCTTCAAGAGGATCTCTTGCAAAAAACCTTCCCACACGTGGATCATGCATTCTAAAAGTATAATTCAAACTATTCCCTTCGCCTTTAATTTCGTTGTCCATTTCCTGCCCCTGGAACCCATAACGGTAAGCTGCGCTTGAGCCATGACGGTTCGGAACTAACTGACCAAAAGGATAATAATCACTATAACTAAGAACGTCTGGGGTTAGGGTATTATTTGCCCCCACAAGGCTACGATCTGAAATTACAGAAAGTACATTCCCTAAATGGTTTGATAATTCATAGCGCTTA
>NZ_JBCGDP010000038.1:0-13495 GCF_038739875.1 Flavobacterium polysaccharolyticum | reverse complement strand
CCAATTACATTAAAAGTAGTTAATTGTACCCCAAAAACAGGAGAATTAAAACTACCTACCCAGCAAGTTTTTGTTGGAGAATCCGCAAATTTTTCGTTTGAACAGACAGCAGGTACTGTCATCTCTGGAGAATTATTGAGTTATAAATGGAGCGTTACAGATGGTTCAGGTGAAGTTTTGAATAGTACTACTACTGCAGTAGGAGCGCATTCTTTTATTTTTCCATCTGATGGGAAATATACTGTAAAGGTAGTGGTAACTGGAGCTGATGGTTGCGAGGCTACCTTCACTCAGGATCTTACTATACTTCCAGAAAAGAAGTGTTTAAATGAGAATCTTTCGTTTTCCTTTGAGACTAGATCACCTAACTTAAGTTATGTATGGACCAGTATTAATGCCTCTGGAACGGTTGTGAACACTTCACCGGCTAGTACTTCAAGTGTTTATAATGTTTCGTTTGCTATTCCTGGGGAATATACTATTATTATGGTAGCTACAGATACGGTAACGCAATGTTTTGAGACCTTTACTAAGAAAGTGACTATAGATTCTTGTGCTCCTACTAGTTGTATGGTTCATTTTAATTTCAATTTTAAGATTCCGGATATGGCTTATGGAGGCAAATATTTAAATTTAGATTCCAGAATGAATATTGCCAATGGAGTTGTAGATTTCCTAAAAGCCAATACCAACAAGAAGTTATTTGCTACCACTTTTGATATGACCAATAAAGGAGTGAATGCTGTTTTGGTAAATAAAGAAATTACAGTAAATCCAGGCGATGTTTATAAAGTGGCGGGGGGCAATGAAATTTCAAATAATGCACCTACTGTTATTAGAATACAAGATAACATTTATAGCAATACATTTTCAAGTTTGATTAATAATGGTATTTTAAAAAATACGTCCTTAAAAAAGGATGCTGTTGATGTTTCATTTTTTATTATTTCTGAAGATCACAATACGGCATCATTAGTTGCGGCACGAACTGCTTACCAAGATTTATTAAATTCAGGTAAAGCCAAAAAAGTATTTTTTGTTTTTGTGAACGAAGGTAAATTTAGTTATATACAGCGTGTAGGATTAGCTAATAGGAGATTATCAATTTCACCGACACAATTTTTGACAGAAATAATGGGGACTACCCCAGTTAGTTATGCGACAACAAATTCAATATTAAGTGCTGATTTTGTACAATTTTCAAAAGCAGAGATTGCCAATGTTGGATTTAGAAAAGTATTTCATGATTTCTTGCAAAAGGCATATGATGATATAGCATCTGGTTGTGATGATGTAGAATCATGTACTAAGAAAAATGTAAATACACCAGTACTTAAGAAGTTATTTTTGACTTTAGTAAATAAACTAAAGGATATCCCAGCGGGAACTGATGCTAATGTATATGCACAAAAAGAGTTAGCAGCATTGTCTCCTTATACAGTAGATAAGAAAGCAACTATTTATAATTTTATTAATACAAGCACTTCCATAAGTTTCGCTTTTACAGAGACAAGTTTAGAGAATGATGTATTAATTCCTAAACCTACTTCAGGTGCTATAGTAGATATCGATTTGAGTCAATATACTGATATGTTGACAAAAACTCCAGTTACAACGCTTTTTAGTGGCGGGAAAATTGATCTTACAACAGGATTTGTTCGAAACATTGATTTCTGTGTTGCAGAATTGTATTGTGTTTCTCACGTAGCGCTTGTTCTCGATGAATCAGGTTCAGTTGACTTGAAAGAAATGAATAAAATAAAGAAACAATTAAAAGGTTTTGTGTACCAACAAGCCTTGACTAATGAAAAAATTGGTTCTAATATTCATATTTCATTAACAGGAATGTCTGATAGCGACACCAACATTAGAACAGATTATGTTGCGCCAATTAGAGTGTCAACTGATCCATTAGACCTTAAAAAATTCTACGATTGGATTGATAATTTAGGAATGCGCAATGGTAAAACAGGAGTGAGTGCTGGATCTGATTACTGGAAGAGCGGATTAGATGGAGCATTAAGTTATTCGTTGAAGCCCAATGTAGTGATTATGATTACTGATGGTTGTCAAACAGCAGATTCCGAAGGTCTTAAGGGAACTATGAAGAAATTCAATAATTATAAAGGAAATAGTGCTGATTTACCTCATTTGTATGTAGTAGGTATAGAAGATGGTTTTTATATTAATAAGTCCTCAACGGCTAAGACTTTGGCTAAAAGTGAAGATCCTAATTACAGTTCAGGATTGGTCAAAAAAGGGATAACGGCCAAAGTATCCGCTAGTTTAACTACATCACTACAGTTTTTGTTAGGGTTTTCTGAAACGGAATTCCCCGTATCTGATATAAATGATTTTAAAGGTGCTACATTTTTTGGTCACGATAATTTCAATCTGCTATCTTCAGATGAAACTTATATTTCAGATAAACTAGCAGATAGTGGAATTGTTTGTGGACTTTCTGCTGTAAAAGATTTCTGTGATGATTGTTTTTCTTTTAAACCAGAACCCAATAAAGAGTATTTGTTAAGTGCATGGGTAAAAGAGGAATCTTTTGTTCAAGTTAAGTCCTATTTAAATGCAGCAATCAAAATTGTTTTTTATAGACAAAAAGAGGCTTTAGATTCACATGAGATAAAGGAAGCTAGAATTGAAGCTAAACCTTCAGGTGAGATTATCGATGGCTGGCAGAGAATTTTTGTAAAATTTAAAGTGCATGCTGATGCTATAACGATTGGTTTTTCATTAGAAAACAAAAGTGCTAGTATACCCGTTTATTTTGATGATGTACGAATTCATCCCTTAAATGGAAGCGTTAAATCCTTTGTTTATGATGCAGAAACTTTCAAACTAATGTCCGAATTAGACGAGAATAATTATAGTACATATTATGAGTATGATAGCGAAGGCGGATTAGTTCGAGTGAAAAAAGAAACAGCCAAAGGAATTAAAACGATTCAAGAAACACGTTCAGGAAGCGTAATTAATACAGATAAATAGGGTATGATTTATAAGAAAATATTCTGTGTTTGTTTACTATTTCATTGTTGTTTTGGTAATGCTCAGAAAGTAAGTGATGTTTTTAAAAAATTAGGACAACAGTATAGTGTTGCTAAACCTCTTCAATATCAATCAAAATATATTTTATACAAAGATTTTGATTCAAAAAAAATAGAAGAGAGTTATTCTGGTGTTTTTTATAAAAACAGTCAAAATGAAGTCTATATGAAAATTGGTGATACAGAGATTCTGAATTCAAAAACAGTCAATCTTAAGATTAGCCATTCAGAGAAAGCTATAGCAATTTCTAATCCTGTTCCTAGTTATTTTGGTGACTTTGATATGAAGCCATTACTTGATTTGTGTAAAGTTGACAAATTCGTTGATTACAAATTGTATTGGGAAATTACAATGAGTATGAAGCCTTTTTCGAGTCTGCCATATTCTAAAATCATCGTTAGAGTGTCTAAAACTTATTTGCTACTCAAACAGGTTTTTTATTACAATACAGCAACTAATTTTTCTAAAGATTTTAGAAAACCAGATGTGCATTACCCTCGATTGGAAGTGGTGTATACTAATTATAAAAGGAATGCCATTAGTCCTACTATTTTTAACAGCAGTACCTATTTTACTACTCCAAGTAAAAATACTATTGTATTGGCAAAAAGGTTAAAAAAGTATGAGATTGTTGATCAAAGAAATAATTCCAATAATTAAAATAAAAGATAGATATATGTATATCAACAAACGTATAATAGTATTTGTATTTACATTTTTTTCATTGTTTGCTTTTGGACAGCATGAAGAATTTTTGGGAGATAGAAAAGAGGGAACACAGTTAAACAGTTTGCCACTTTTGCAAATAACAGACCCTAAATTTTCTGTTTTAAACAATCAAAGCGTATTTACTTCTGTAAATCCTGCTGTAACGATTCATTTCGGTTTTGATGATAGTGCAAAAAACTCCCCTAGTTATAGTGATGTTTATACTTGTAAGATAGAGCTAAGTGTTACGTCGTATGATAGTGATGGAAACAAAAAAGGTGCTAAACCAGTATCACTTTCTATTGTTCACGATAATAGTAACAAAGAGTTAGAGTTTAATGATTATGCTGTTTATAGACTTCCAGGTGTACATAAAGCGGATGTAAAAGTGGTTTCTATAACGTATTCTAAACCTGTCTCTACGTCAACGGTATACTTGGCATTAAAATTTAATACGGATCGATATTATAATTTGCAGCTTAATGGCTCCAATTCTTCAGTGCTCCCTATAAGTTATAAATTGGTAAAATACAATGGAACTATTGAAGAAGAGGTGTCGAAAGTTAGTGACGTTGCCGAAGAGTTAGTAATTAATTGGTCTAAAGATTCAAAAGCTCCTGCAGTCGAATATGAATTAGAATGGAGTTGGATTGATAATTATAAAAAAGATGGAGGCAAGTTATTGCCAAATGAGATTGCTTTGTCAGATCAAGATTTTAGACTCAATAGTACTAGAATTCAAACAAAAGATTTGACCTATCGCATTCCTTTAATTTATTCTAATGGTTATTTGGTTTATAGAGTTAGACCAGTTGGCCGTTTTCTGGACGATACATCAAAAAACTATTATGGAGTTTGGTCCTCAGGGATTTCAGAAAAATATTTATTAGTTAGTGATTGGCCATATATTGTAGAGATTGACAAAGCTCACGAGGGCGGTAAGAATTGGCAATATCAGGCATCTTTTGCTGAAAATGGAAAGAAGAAAGAAGTAGTAAGTTATTTTGATGGTTCCTTGCGTAATAGGCAAACTGTGACCAAAATAAATTCTAATAATAAAGCTATTGTAGGTGAGGTTATCTACGACAATCAAGGTAGGGCAGCTATTGAAGTATTACCTACCCCAATTGAGTCATCGGGAATTAGATTTTATGACAAATTGAATACTAATGATTCGGGTTCAGTATATTCTCATAAAGATTTTGATTGGGATAACGCAAGTGTAAAAGATTGTAATCCTATTCCAGTACCTAAAATGTCCAATGCATCGGGCGCTGGTAAATATTACTCTTCAAACAATGTACCACAAGAGGATCATCAGGATTTTGTTCCAGATGCAATTGGTTATCCTTTTTCACAGATAGAGTATACTCCCGATAATACAGGACGAATTAAAAGTAAAGGTGGGGTTGGAAAAGAGCATCAAATTGGATCTGGACATGAAATGAAGTATTTTTATGGAAATCCAAAACAAGAAGAATTAAATCGTCTTTTTGGATATAAAGTAGGTGATTTTTCGCGCTATAAAAAGAATGTAGTGGTAGATCCTAATGGACAAGTTAGTGTGAGTTATTTAGACCCTCAAGGAAGAACTATTGCAACAGCTCTTGCTGGGGATAATAAAACAAATTTGGTATCCCTTGATGATGAGGCTAATAATAAGTTACATCTTCCAACAACGACCAATTTGTTAACTAATAACGATAAGTATAGCTCAGGGTCGCATGGATTGGTTGAAGATGGAATAAAACTCTCTACACCAGTAACAGTTATAAAAGAAGATGCTATTAAAATTGAGTATTCATTTGTTAAGACCAAAGGAGGTTTCACAGATACTTGTTTGAATACCAAGTTTTATCCTTTTGTTTACGATTGGTCAATTAGTTTAAAAAATGATTGTGCCCTAGAATTGTTATCAGGAAATTTTCCTTTAACAGCAAAAATTGGAAATGAAAGTCTAAATGCCACAAGTGCATCGAAATTAAGTTTTGAGAATATTGTTTTTAATGCAAAAAATGGAGATGAATTTTTGAAAGTTGGTTCCTATCCTTTAAGTAAAGATCTTCGTGTTGACTATAATGTCTTAAACAGATATGCTGAGGACTATATTTCTGAATTAAAAAACAGCAAAAAATGTTTGCCAGATTTATCTTCATTGGATGCAGATGTAACCATAACAGATTGTAATATAACATGTAAGAGTTGTGAAGAAACATTAGTACGTGATAACTTAACTGCCGAAGAGTTTGCATCTTTTCAATTGTTGCTTTCTGCTCAGGCTAATAAACTTGGAAATGTTGCAGCTAGAGAGTCTTATATCATAAAAGCAGAAGTTAAGTATGTGCAAAAAAGCATTGAAAATGTTTTAGATCTTGATAATTTAGATCTTGTTAATTACGAAAATCGTTTCAAAGCGGAATTTAGAGAATTATTAAAAGGATGCAGAGATTTATGTGAACAACCCATAAATGTTTGTGATCTTAATTTAGATATGCTGTTGGCAGATGTTAGTCCGCATGGCCAGTATGGATCTGTTGACGGAATTGAAAACGATGATGAAAACGATGAAACAACTGTAGTAAAAAGCATTGATCCTTTGAGTATTTTTAACGTAAACAATCAGTTGCTTTATGGAGGTTACACAACTAATTCTTATGTAGATAGCGATACTAATCAAAATGTTGTAGAAAAAGTATCAAACTATAATTGGAAAAAACCTTTTAATGGTTCTTATAAAGAGGAAGATGGCTCAATATCAAAAATTAAAGTTAAGTTAATTAGTGAAAATCCGAATGATAATTCATTAAATGTTTATGAGCCTGCTTTGGATGGAATAATTTTGAAGGATAATGATCGTGATCCTGATAGTGATGATCAAAATGATTATTTAGTGGAACCTAAATATTTAAGAGACGTTACTCAATTTATTGCTTTATGGAAAGATAGCTGGGCTAAATCTCTAGTACAGTATCATCCTGAATATGCTTATTATGTTTATAATTCAAATTTGTGTAATAAATTGAATGGGGATGGATTAAATTCAGATGGCTTTGATGAACAGTTAAGAGATAGAGAGGTTTATGATGAATTTAACACTATTGATGCCACGATATTCAGTAAGAATGGTTTAGTATCCCAACTTTTAAATAGCAATAATAATGCTAGTAATAGTGATCCTTTTTATAATTCAAAAAATGACAATGAATCACAAGAAGACTACAATGTTCGTAAAGCTTTAATGCAAGAAGCATTAGAAGTTAATTTTGATGGTATGGTTTTACCTTCTGGTAAAAAACTAAATATGCTTCAGACTGCTTACTTCTTTGCTGTTTTTTCTAATGGAATTGCACCTCAGTCTGCATTTACTGCTTTTTCAAATGCAAGCAATGTTCAATTGTTGGACATGATAGATCAACTTGGTCAGAATGGGAATAGTGTAGAATTGAATATAAAACAAAGAATATGGGCTAACTTTAGATCATATTATACTGCTTTAAAGGAAAAAACACGTACTGTTTTTGCTCATATTTATGCTAGTAAAAACAATAACTATAACGACTGTATTGGTAATGCAGAGAGTAAAGATACTTTTGTTACTTTGTTTAAAAAGTATACAGCGGTTGGTACTCTAAATAATTATGAAAGACTTCAGGCTCTTATTAACTTAATTCCAGAAAATCCAAGTATACCTACAACCACGCCTTCAACCGTAGGACTTGAATTGGCATGTTCTAATGCAACTTCTGGTTTGTATATAGAAAAGATAAAGCGTTTTGTACCTGCGGATTTTGGGTATGATTCTTCAATTGGTGATTTAGAATTTATTGCTCAGACCAAGGCAAGTATAGAATCTAAACTTTTTTTAGAAACAGGTAGATGTCCTGTCTCTATTGACTTAGAGAATTTCTTGAAAGGATTGCTTGAGCCATCCATTAATGACAAAGGATTATTGATTGATGGTTTCAACACCTCTAGTATGCCTTATTTAACTCAGAGTATATTTAATGCTCAGTTAAATCCGGGTTTTAATATAGAATCCTCAGTAAGTATACCGAAGATTACTACACGTGAGATTGCAGGCAACCTTAATATAGTTTTTAAACAAGATGGTAATGATATCTCGTCTCCAATTGAATTAAGTTTTGCCAAAAGTTCTTCAGAGTATAAAAACTCATGTGGAGTAAAAGTTGATTTTCCAAAATGGGCTGATGTTACTGGTTTTAAAAGTTTTTATGCAGTACCAGGCTCTTATAATAGCACATCGAAAACGTATAGATTTCGTATGGTTGCAATTATAAACAGAAAGGGTAGTGTATCAAATTGTACTACACCAGAAGAAATTCTTGTGGATGGAGTTACTAGAGCAAATATTTTAGAGTGTTCATCGCTGATGGTTGCTCCATGTGATAAAAAACAAAAGTTTAGTGAAGCATTCAACCAATTAGTATTGCACTTGCAAAAAAAGGCAAGTTTGAAAAGTACTGACTTAAATATTTCAAATGATGATGTTTTTGTAGATAGTTATTTATATCAGTATTTTGGAATCACCCCTAGTGATGTAGTCAAATGGCATAATACAGCTGAAGCTGTTTTTATTACTGTAAATGATGTAAAACGTGTTACTATAAATCTTGGTAATTATAGATTGGGTAATGATGTTATAAAAAGCATTTTTATTAATGGGAAAGAAGCAGGAAACACTAGTAATCTGCTTACTATAACTATCAAGGCACCATTGTTTAGAAACAGACAAATCACAGGTGTAATCAATTCAGGGAATGCAAGCATGCCTTTATATTTTACCTGTTGCTCGCCTTGCGGTGAAACTGATTATAATGGAGATGGATATGGTGATAATTGTGGCATTAATTGCGGAACCATTGATACAGATGGTGATGGTATTTTTGATTTGTGTGATAAATGTCCTACTATTCCAAATCCTAATAATCAACCTTGTGATGATAATCCTGTTTATACAAACATTACTTCATGTGATGCTGTTGCAACCGAAGAATTGCTTTATGAAGATAGGGTTAAGGATGTTTTGAATGATATGTTAGTCAATAACAATTATAGCATAAATGAAGATGGTGATTTTTATAAATCTGGAAATATTACACAATCTTTACCCGTTAAAAATTTTGTAGAACAATGTCGATTAGTTTCTCACTTTCAAGCCGAAAGAACACGTTACAGAGTAAATAATTTGAAGAATGTGGTTATGGATCGTTACTCTGTTATTATTGAAAACGGATTGATGAGTATAACATTTGACGAAAATTCAGGAAGTATCAACAATAAAAATTTTATTAATTTCTATGATGTAAATCTAAAGAATGCTAAGAAGATAAATTACATAGATATAATAAGTGATTTGAGCTTTGTAATTAATTTTACAGATAATCAAGGTAAAACGGTTAACCAAACGGGTAGTGCAATATCGCATTATACCTTTGTAGAAGTAAATAAATACGAAGCAAGAGCTATTGCTGTTCCTTATTGTCAATTTGCTTCAGAGGTGTATCCTCCTAAACTAACAAGCAAGAATGCTTTAGCTGGATCAGGAGACATTTATGTTACTATTTCTGAAGGAGGAAAAATAGATAATGAAGATACAGCTTCTCCCTCTTCATTTATGAATAAAAAGTCATCTTCTGGAAAGTTGCTTACCCTTCTTGATGTTAAGGAAACTGCCGATGCTACATCTAATTGTTCCAATATTTGTGTCCCTCCAACTGTAGCTCCAGTTGTTTGTGGTGATAAATGGATGAGTTTTAAAGTAAATTTAAAAGCACAAGTTGCCGACTATGCGATACCAGAAAATCTGGTTAATGATGGTAAATTCTTTTGTAATGCTAATTTAGGTTACATTAGTGATGAGTATATTTATTATTTGAACAAATTACGAATTACAAGTACTGAGCATCCAATGTTTATTACGATAAATGAGTTTGGTAGCACAAAATTGAATTATGGAAATAGCAAGACACAACTGATAGTTAATTATTACTATAATTATTTAGAAACATTAACTAAGACGCCAAATGAAGTTGCTTTAACTTGGATAGAATATGCTAATAAGTATGTTGAAGAAAATAAAGAGTGTGTGCCTGTTAGAATGGTTCCAACATTTAGTTTAGAGGTAGAAAATCCTACTACCTTGACCCCTTGTGAGTTATTGGCAATATCCATAAAAGCTTCAAATAAACAACAATTAGAAGACACTTTTTATGCTAACAAAAAACAAGAGTTTATTCAAAATTATTTGAAAGAAGCATTAGAAGGAATTACAGAGACACTAACACTAACCGCAGTAGATAAAGAATACCAATATACTTTATACTATTACGATCAAGCAGGAAATTTAATTCAAACCGTTCCTCCTGAAGGGGTGCGTAGATTATCGCCTGACTCTGATGCTACCATAAATTCAGTTCGAGCCAATAATTCAGAAAAGGAAGACTTGTCACTTGTTGACGGAGTAGATGTTGTGCCTGATAACACCTTGCAAACACAATATAGATATAATTCTTTGAACCAACTCGTGTGGCAAAAAACACCTGATGGAGGAGAAACGAAATTTGCTTATGATCCATTGGGGAGAATTATCTGTTCTCAGAATGCAAAACAAAAAGGAAGTGCTCATTTCAGCTATACTCGTTATGATGATTTAGGAAGAATTACCGAGGCAGGTCAAGTAAAAACTACTACTGCCGTAAGTATTAATGAAAATGGAAGATTAGTTTATGGTAATGTTGAGCCAATACCAGCTGATGCCAAAGAAGTTCCAGTAGATGCTATCACAGACAAATTCCCATACAATATTAGTAATAATATGCAACAAGTGACTAAAACACAATATGATGTGCCTTTAGTTAACACTGCCAGCTGGTTTACTTCCTATGGATCAGACAACAATCACAAGAGAGTGACTGCCGTTTTGTATTTTTCTGCGATGACAAACAAAACGCTTTCTTCTGCTTATGATAATGCTATTTTGTACGATTATGATGTACACGGCAACGTAAAAGAGTTATTGTATCATATCAATAACAAAGAACACCAAGCTTTAATAGATTTAAAGCAAAATCTTAAGAAGGTAGTGTACGACTATGACTTGATTAGTGGAAATGTAAATAAAGTTACATATCAGCCTAACAAAACAGATCAATTCATACACCGTTATGAGTATGATGCTGATAATAGGATTAAGCAAGTGTACACCAGCAAAGACGATGTTATATGGGAAAAAGAAGCCAATTACTTGTACTACGATCATGGACCATTAGCACGTGTTGAGATTGGCGACAAGAAAGTACAAGGGCTAGATTACATTTATACCTTACAGGGTTGGCTAAAAGGAGTCAATTCTGAACAATTAAATGTCGCTAATGATGCCGGTGATGACGGACTAATTGTAGCCAAAGACGCCTTTGGTTTTGCCTTGAACTACTATACAGGAGATTATAAATCTAGAATTATAGGTTCGAGTACAGCCAATGTGTTTGGTCTTAGCCAAGAAGCTAAAAAAGAGGGTAATGTTAATTTATACAATGGAAACATCAAAGAGATGGTTACCTCTTTGTTAGACGTAAATAGTCAGGCCATACCAACACAGTTTAATTATTACAAATACGATCAGTTGAATCGTATTAAATCCATGAGTAGTCTAAGCTTCAATCCTGCCGTAGGTTCAGATATTGGCAAGAATTCTTATGGTTCTAGTTATTCCTATGATAGAAACGGGAATTTAACAAGTCTAGTGCGATCTGGATTAAACAACAATCTAGCGATTTCAGACATGGATAACCTGAAATATGCATACAATAAAAACACAAAAGGACAATTAATCAATAATAAACTGGTTAGCGTAAATGATGTTTTGACAAATTCAGGTGATTTTGCTAACGATCTAGAAGGACTTAACAGATATAGCTATGATGCTATAGGGCAATTAACCAAAGATTCTAAAGAGACTTTGTCGATTGATTGGCGTGTTGACGGTAAAGTGAACAAGGTAACCAAAGATAATGGCGTAGTCATTAGTTTTGAATATGATGGTTTAGGAAATAGAACAACAAAAACAGAGAAGACCCCAACCAATACCAAAATTACCTATTATGTGCGTGATGCTCAGGGCAATGTATTGAGTACTTATGAGATGGAAACCGTACAGGGTCAGCCTTCTAAATATGCATTAGTAGAGCAAGGAATTTATGGAAGTAGTCGTATAGGTCTTGAACAAGGACGCAAAGAAATTACCAAAGATGAATTTGCTGCCTTTGCCAAAACTGTCGACCAAGTAAGCGCTACAGAGGCCAAAAGTGTTTTGGGTAAACAAGCCGCTTTAGTGAACGAAATTTATGGTTTAAAGATTGATACTGAGTCAAAAAAAGCAACCTGGAATGCAGATGCAAAGAATACGCTAAATTTGTTTGATAACAAAACAAACAAGTCGGAGTCTATTACCCTAAGTTCTCACTTTAAGATAGATCCTAGTGCTACGGATAATGTAGTAGCAGCCTTACATGGATCCTCTGTTGAAGGGTCATTCCCAGGCGATCGTTCCGTATCTTATAGAAGTTCAGTGTTATTAACTGTAAAAAAAGAAGGGAATGTCTATGTACCGACTATATCCTTGTTAAAATACCTTCGTAATCATAATAGTTATAGAAACGGTTCAGGAAACAGACGTTATTCGTATAGAAGTTCGTTGGTAGAAACCAAATACAAGATTAGTCCGCTAACGTTAAAAATTCCTGAGAATGAATGGGATTTTAAAGCGGAGATAAAATTAAATCAAAACCGTACCAATTATGATGTTGTGATTACCTTGAATGGTAATGTGTATACTACAGAGTCTGAATTTAAAGTTCTTATCAATGGTGATGAGAATAAAGGAATGCGAAGTGGGTCGGCAGATTTGAGTATCAAAACCCCTCTTAATACAATAGGTTATACTGAAATTGAACACCGTCCCGGACAAATCACCAGATACTCAGCTTTAAAAAGCGAAATATGTGACTTCTCGTATACCATAGACAATGGCGAGGAGCCAGAGGCTATAAAAGTAAACACGTTCCTGTTTGACGATGGTCCTGAAAATGCAGTAGTTACAGCAACTAGAGCAACAACAGGTATCACTATGACGTCAAATAATGTAGTATATGGTAAAACTTTTTGTGGCACCCCAGAAGGTGATGCCGATTTTGATGGGGTAAAAGATGCTATTGATAATTGTAGAACAACCTACAACCCTGAGCAAAAAGATACCGATGGTGATGGTGTAGGTGATGCCTGTGACAACTGCGTCTATCCAAACCCGTTGCAAGTAGATGCTGATCAAGACGGAAGAGGCGATGGAGACAAACCAGGTGATCTAGGTTGTGATAATTGCAAATTAAATGCTAACTTTGACCAGAGCGATATAGACAAGGACGGCATAGGCGATGTGTGCGACAACTGTCTTACAATTAGTAACCCAGACCAAACCGATGCCAACAAAAATGGCGTAGGAGATTTATGCGAAGGATTGGATCAAGGAGCTGGAGCCGTAGCACAAATAGGCGAGCCTAAAGGATTCTATCGTTTTGTGGGGGATAAGCGCTATGAATTATCAAACCATTTAGGGAATGTACTTTCTGTAATTTCAGATCGTAGCCTTGTGGGGGCAAATAATACCCTAACCCCAGACGTTCTTAGTTATAGTGATTATTATCCTTTTGGT
>NZ_JBCGDP010000037.1:0-17030 GCF_038739875.1 Flavobacterium polysaccharolyticum | reverse complement strand
TCGTTACAGTCATGCCACTTGTAAAAAAACTTCCTACTGCAGGACTTTGGGTGATTGTTGGTGAAGCAGTACAATCATCAGTTGCGGTAACTAAACTTCTATAATCTGGTAAAACAGAACCACAGGAAAGACTTTGATTTGACGGACAAGTTATTGTAGGTTTGGTCACATCTGCCGAAGCATTCACAACAAAACTGCACGTAGTCGCATTATTAGCAG
Source organism: Flavobacterium polysaccharolyticum (assembly GCF_038739875.1). Lineage (NCBI taxonomy): Bacteria > Pseudomonadati > Bacteroidota > Flavobacteriia > Flavobacteriales > Flavobacteriaceae > Flavobacterium > Flavobacterium polysaccharolyticum. The sequence continues at coordinate 16,811 of NZ_JBCGDP010000037.1, read as the reverse complement.
CGTCTTTTACAGTCATAGTAACCGTCATTCCTGGAACAAAAGTACTTCCTACTCCCGGGCTTTGTGACACTGTCATATTTTCAAGACAATTATCCTTTGCCGTTATTAATCCCCTATAATCTGGTAAAACAGCACCACAAGGTAAAGTTTGAGTACCGGGACAAAATGTAATTACGGGTGGAGTGACATCCGGAGTTGCCATTGTTACTGTAAAATTACAAACGGATCTATTTCCTGATTTGTCAAAATATTCAATTTGAACAGGAATCCCATTATAAAAATCTGAACCTGGTCCAGGGGTCATAACATAATTCAATTGAATGCTACAATCATCATCCAAATTCATCATTGGATCTACAGCATAATTTGGAAGTACATCACCGCAATTTAAAGTCAAACCTGTGGGACAGGTAAAGGTTGGCGGAGTAACATCAGGAGAAGAAGCAGTTACAATAATACTGCATTCATTTTGATTTCCTGCGTCATCGGTGGCTGTAAACTTAATTGTCATTCCGTCATAAAAATCGGATCCTGCCCCTGGCTGTTGTGTAACAGAAATACTTGTGTCTATATCATCTGTAACCGTTAACAGTCCAAAGTAACTTGGAACTAAACTTCCGCAAGCCAATTGCTGATTAGGTGGGCAAATTAATGTTGGCGGTTGAGTGTCTGCCTTTGCTTTTGCCGTTTTTGAAGTGTTTTTTTGTAAAATACTGTATTCCTTTTTTGAAATACTACTAGCTGTTTTATCAGCATTAAGCTGAATAATTCCTTCTATTCTTGAATTAATACTTTTTTTTTCTTGAGTATAACTACTTTGTCCATATGAAACTAAGCTAACTGCGAAGGAAAAAAAAAAAGTAATTGTATAAAATAATCGTGCTTTTGGTACTGAAGTAATATTATTGCTCATTAACTATTTTAATTTCAGATTAAACCTAAAAACGCAAAACTAGCCGTTGAAAAAATCACATCCCTCACTATAAATGATGATTTTCTCTTTCCTATAAAAATAAAATGAATGTTTTTTTGCTACAGTAAATTTTCTACAGCGGTTTTCAATCGCTCTTTCTCTTTAGTCTCAAGGATTGTTGAAGGAGAAAGGATTTCCAGTTGAAGTGTATGTTCGTTTAATATCGTCGTATTGCTTGTTCCAATAGTAATTTGGATATTTTTGATTGCGTTTTGCACCAATTTTTTACCCAATTCATCTGCAGTGAGTGTTTCAAATATGGACGGAAGATACCCAATAGTTCGCAACACATCACTACGAGAGTTTTCAGGAAAAGAGTCAACATCCAATAATAATTGGGTTTTCTCACCAACTATTTTTTCTAATTCGGTTTCACTGTTTTTGATGGCTCGTTTTAGTTCCAAACTTCCCACTATAGCAGTGTTTTCGGGAGCAGCAAAAAACTTTAAATAATGGCTGGGTTCAACAAGTGTAAGAGCCACAACTTGAGTACTGGAGACCAAAGTAATTTCCGATTTTGAATACGAATCCGGAATTCCTAAAATCATCAGTAAATGCTCGTTAGCCGTTTTTCTGGAATGAATTATACTGCCACGAAGCGTGTTTCCTGTATGCAACAATAATTCCAGTTTGGGCAAACTGGAATTATCTTCTGTATTTTGAGCCAAATCAGCGAGTTCTGTAAACCAACTGGAGAAGTCTTTGAACAGATTTTTTTTGTAAGATGCAATCATAACTACAACAATGCTTCTACGTAGTTTGCAATTTGGGAATCGGTTTGAGAACTAAAAGACCCTTGTACCAATTGAACTGTCAATGCTAATGTTTTGTCTTTAAGCTCCATTTTTACATCATCATTATTATCAGAATTGGTCAATTGAATGGTTGACATTTTGTCCTGCAAAGCTTCTTTTCCCATATCATCAGAACATATTTTTTTTACGAATGACTCTAGATCATCAAAAACAATATCTAGTCTTGAAAGCGGATACTGATCATAAGCAGTAAAAGTATCCCAGTTGATATCTACTTTAATATCATAACCAGCTTTGTCTTTTAGTTTTGCTTCAAAAGCAGGAAGTTTTTCTGTTTTAATTGATTCTGCTGTACGTTTTTCGGCTAATCCCATGGGGTAATTTTTTAATTATTAGTTATTTTTTAAACTTTTATAGTGTAAATCTAATCTTGCTTTTTTTAGTAACCCTCACCATAAATGATGATTTTGTATTCGTTATATGGGATATTTTAAAATTACAGCTTGCATTAAAAACGACTCTGCGTTTCCATTTTTCATTAGTATATACAAACAAATGTTTAAATTCTTTGGGCAGTTTTTTCTCTAGATTGTTTATGGTATTGTAATTAGCAAATTTTGTATAAAAAACTTCTTCGGCATCAAATGTAGTGGTGGGTGTTAAATCTGAAAAAAATGTTCCATTGGTTCATCTGTCTATGAATTTGCTAAAACTGAATCTTATAACTTAAATTGGGAATAAATATGGTTTCCCGATGCTCTGTCACTGTTTGGGTTTTGTAGTTGTATTGAAATCCGTAAAACTCTTTAAACATTGTCGCATTTAGTACTTTAAAAGCCCATTCCGATGTTGATTTGGGTTTGTTTTTTCTGTAAATTATGGTGAAGTGTGTTGTAAAAGAAGGACTAATTTGTTTTGAAAATGCTTTATCTTCTTCAAATTCTACTTGCTGGTTGGTCATAGACTTAGCCGCATCTATTGGTGAATATCTGTCGCCCCCTTGATAACTGGTTCTAACATTTAAACCCACTACCTTTTGCTTATCCTTGCCCAATTGCCATTCTTTCCCTGCTAAAAAATTAACTGCAAAATTTCTATTGTATCTCGTATTTCGCCAAGTATTATCTCCTCCCAAATATTGTGAATTGAATAGTGAAACGGTAAACATATAGTAAAATCCGTTGGTCATATATTTATCTAAACTAATGTCAATGCCATAGTTTTTACCTTTACCTGTATTTTCTAATTTGTCATTAAAAAACCAATCGTTTTGTAAATTGATGAATGAAAAAGAACTGCCCTTTACCACAGGAACATTAAATAAGTTTTGGTAATAGGTTTCTATTTTTAAATGTAAGTTTTCAGCGATGCTATAATCATAACCTAATACAAAATGATGTGCTTTTGTGAAATCCATTTCCTTGTTTATAGGATTATTGCCGTAGGCTGAATTTTTTGAAAAGTAATAGTTTATCGGCTCTAATCTACTGTGTAATCCATAAGCTAAGGAAAATGATTGAGATGCATTTATCTGATATTGAGCTCCAAGTCTTGGTTCTATAGTGTATTTATTATTCAATGAAAATAGCTGTGTTGCTATGCCAATATTCATCACCAACTTATCATTAAAGTTTATGGTAGAATTGCTATAGGCATTCAGCAAATTACTGTTTCCGTTTTCATCTACCAATGTTTGTAATGCGGATTGATTTTCCTCTTTTAGTAAAAGATTGTAACGCATATTGGTTGCCGTAAAACCTGTTTTATTCGTATGGTGAGTACCGAATTTTGTATTTATAAAAGTGGATAAAACAATATTTTGGGTGCTGTTTTTAATCTTATTTTCTGGCGTAAAAGTTAGTGCTGTATGCAACTGATTGGTAGTTAAATCTATTCCATTAAAAGAAGTAGCTAAGATAGATTTGATATAACTTTTTTTATTCAAAAAATATTTGTGAGATATACCCATGGCACCCATATACTGTTTTACATCTTGGGTTTGCCTATCTGTAAGAGTTTCCCATTTTGAAATGTCTGTTTCAGCTTCTTGTCCGCTACCATCTAATAAACCAATGCCCCAAAATGAAAATGTACCTGAACTTTTGGTTGGAAAACTTAGCTTGAAAGACAAATCCTGATATTTTACGCCACCACTATTTTTGGGTAATATAGATTGAAGCAAAGACAAAGTAGCATACCTATAATTAAATAGATAAGACGAACGACTATCCTTCTTGATCGGTCCTTCTGATGCTACATCAATACCTGTAAGACCAATTTGAACTGTATTTTCTCTTTTGGTACGGTTGCCCGTTCGCATTGAAATATCAAATACACCTGAAAGGGCATTGTTATATTCTGCTGGGAATGCTCCTGAAAAGAAATCAGAATTTGCCAAACTTTGACTGCTTAAAGCTGATAATCCGCCGCCGCCAAAAGCCGCTAAATCTGCAAAGTGATTTGGATTGGATATTTCAATGCCTTCAAATTTCCATTGTAACGATTTGGGGTTGTTCCCTCTTACAACAATACCGTTATTGTTTACGTTACTACTGACACCTGCAAACGCTGAAACCAAACGGGCGGGATCGTCAAAACCACCAGCATACCGTTTTGCTTCTTCTACACTCAGCATTTTTGCACTCACCGTTGCCATTGGGTTTAAGGCCGCTTCTTTATTTATTCTGGGTTGTACTACAACCTCATCTAAAACAGTTGCTTTCTCTTTTAATACAATGGTTAGCACAGTTTCCTTTGCCGAAATGACTTCCACTTCTTTTTCTATATAAGGTTCGTAACCAATGGCTGTCACCTTAATATCGTATCGCCCAATAGGAATGTTAGCAATAGTAAAGTTCCCCAAGGTATCGGTGGCAGTAACAGTATTTAAAGGAATCACTACTACGTTGGCAAAGGGTATAGGACTGTTAGAGGCATTGTCTAAAACAGTACCACTGATTTTTTGCGTTAGATTTTGGCTAAATAAACTGTTCCAACAGCATAAACAAAAAAAGAAAACAAGTATTTTATACATCTCTACAACGTTTTTTTAACGATGTAAAGCTCTATTTTGTTAATTTCTTTCACAATACTGATTTATCAGTATATTATTCCAATAAGCCAAGTTTGGTTGCAAAAATCACAGCTTCCATAGAGTTGTTTGCCTCTAATTTTGCTAAAAATCTTTGCCTGTGCGTGTTTACTGTATGTACACTTATAGACAGTATTTCAGAGATTTCTTTACTTAATAAGCCTTGTTTTACCAATTGCAGGATTTCCTTTTCTCTTGTGGTAAGCTCGATTTGCGGTTTAGCATTTGCATCATTTAGCGGAATGCTCTTAGCTGTTCTAAAATTCAGTAATTGACTTTTTACACCATCAAAGTTTTCTTGGTTTGGCGAAAAGTCTACTATACTAATAGATAGCCATACATTTCCGAAAGGATCTAACTCTAAAGCTTGATGCTGCTCAATTAGTCTAACATATTCATTTTGAATATTTAATACTCTGTACTCGTTGATGAGCTTATAATTTTTTTTCTCATCTGTAGAAAAATTATTAAACAATTTAAGAGCCGTAATTCCGTTTTTAAAAAGTGTAAGTTTGTCAGCTGGATGAATTTTATCATCTAGAAAATCCTGTCCATGGGTCTTTATAGTTTCTAAATTGTAGCCCAGAAGTTCCGCAAAGTTTAAAGAATAGAACAAATGTTCTTTTCTGTTCAAGTCAAAAATACTCACACCTGAATTACCAATTTTGGATAATAGGATAGCATTATGAATATGTCTGTCGACAATAGCATAATCTAAACTTTTTTCGTCAAATGTTGTAGCCTGTAGCAGTGTAAAATAAATTTGTTGAATATCTTGATGGTCTGTCATTGTTCGTTTTAGGTTTTCAATTTAGTATAACATGCTATTTTGATTTTTTTAATTGTGCAACAAGCACTGTTGTTAGGTGCTGGTTTGTTTTGTCTCCTCATTAGTTCAGTTTACTTTTCTTTATGTCTTGTAAAATCTCATTGGTCACAAGCACTAATTTTTCTTCAATTTGCCTTGTTAGTTTATCCAAGTCGTTAAAGTCTGGTTTTTCAATTAAAGTAGTTTCAAGTATAGCGTATTGAGGTCGTGTCATTCTGTGTTTATTCCACTTTGTCGATTTAAAATACTCCCAATACTTTTCTTGAAGCGGAATGGTTTGCCCTAAAAGCCAAATTTAGCTGTTGCCTTTTTCTTCGTTGTTTTGTTTTTCTAAAATTTCGTTGTACCGTTGGTTTCGTTCGTCAAATGATTTAATTATTCCAATGACGGAGCCATTTTTTGAAAGTAAATAATTAAACTCCCAACAATCATTATCATTATAAACAAATTGTATTTTTTCGGGTTCAAGATTTATTAGCAGTTCCATTTTATCCGCAATAGTTTGTAATTTTTCCTTTGTCAAAGAATTTAAAACTCTGTCAGCTTTGTGCGTGGTAATTACTAATTCAATATTACATTCTGTGTTGGGATATGAAATAACAAAACTCTTTGGTCGGTTAGAAGGTCTAACTTTCTTTATCGTTTCTATTGTAAGTTTGGAAACAAGTTTATAAAATTGTGCCAAATCCTCACCAATAGCTTCTCCAATTTTTTCTGGAATTTTTGTTTTAATAATTCCAAGTGTAGTTGCTAATATTTTTGTAATTGTTATTATCGTTTCTGGGTCTGGCAATTCTGATTTCCTTCCAAAAAAGTTTGTTTCAAATTCTAAATCAGATTCTTGTCTAACTGCATTGTGTATTTCAATTATTTCATTATGTGTTTCAAAATTTGCAGGGTCTGTCGCAATAGATATTTTTTCAATTTCATTGTCCCCACATTCAATAAACGGGTATTCTCCTTCACTAAAAGACTCTTTTAGAAGTTTAGTTCCGTCTTTAAGTGTTATAAATTCTTGTTTGTCAAAATAGACCATTTCAGCAGTTAAGTAGTAATGTTCATCTTGACCTTTGGATATTTCACCATTCATAATTGCTCCAAAAGGAGGATAAGTTCTTACATGTTCTAAACCTAATCTTGGCTTTCTGTCACCATTAAGTTGAGGCAACATACTTTCGAGAGCACTTTTTGCCATAACATATCCTTGACTATCGAGATGTGTTGAACTAACTACGTATTTATCTTTTCTAATCATTTTATTGTTTAAAGATTCGGTTTTTCTGAAGGTTGCAGCTAACACCCAAATATACGCAACTCCAACTTATTTTGCGCAATGTGTGTTCTTCAATTAAATTAATACAGAAAAGAGAATTTACTTCGCTTTTCGTTTGTTTTAGCCAATATACTAAATAAAAAAACACCCTACTTACGGAAAACCGTAAACTGGTGTTTTAGTATCAAGTTTTAAAATCGAAACCAACTGTAGTTGTTCTTGTAGTGCGCTAAATTATGATCAATACAAAAGGGATTACAAAATCATTTTCATCGGTTAGGTACTGTAAGTGTTTAGGTTTGAGATTTTGTCCTACAGATTCTACCACTTCGTCAATTCGACTTTGGCGGGTTTCTTGTCGTTTGGCAAGGACAATCCAACTTCATGAAGGAATGGTAGATTTTTTTGTGTACTAAATAAGCCAAACGGATGGTTTGGACTGATGATTTTTTTCTAACCATTGTCTCCATTCTGTTTGGCTTTTAGGGCAATATGTTGCTACTTCTTTAATTAATCCTTTTGTTGTTCAAGCCAATTTAAAATTGCCTGAGTTGTTTCCTCTGGCTTTTCTTGCTGAATCCAATGACCACAATCCAAACTGACAATATGTAAGTTAGGAACGATATTCTTTAGATTTTCAGACTTTGGAATCATATCCTGCTCACCATATATCATAAGTGTCGGTTGATGAAAAATTGGGGGTACGTCTGCCATAAAGCGCCAGTTTCTATCAAGGTTTCTGTACCAATTTATACTTCCTGTAAACCCTGATGATGTAAAGGCAGCAACAAATACAGATAGTTCGTTGTCGTTCATTAAGGGTTTACCAAGTGGTTTTTTGGCTCTGGCAAGATTTATCATTAACATTCCTGGCTCTGGTGGTGTGGGAGGTAGGTTTTTGCGGAATATGTTATTCAGGAATTGCGATGTGTTTTCATTCATTATAGCATCTGCAACACCTGCTTGTCTATTGAAATGAACAAAATAGAAGTCTCCTCCCAATATAGTTTCCATAAACTCAATCCATGGTTGATCTCCACGCTCTTGATAAGGCAACGCCAGATTTATTATTTTATTTACCCGTTTAGGATGCAATAGAGCCAAGTTCCAAACCACATTTGCACCCCAGTCATGCCCAACAAAGGTGGCATCCTTGTAACCAAAATGGTCGAGTAGTGCGATTAGGTCACCTGTCAAGTGTTCAATGTCATAATGGGTTACTTCGGTTGGACGAGATGAATTGCCATAACCTCTCTGGTTTGGCATGATTACGTGATAGCCCGCTGCTACAAACGGTTGAACCTGATAACGCCAAGAAAAAGCAAGTTCTGGAAAGCCGTGACAGAGTACAATGGGCTTCCCAGCATTTTGTTTACCGGCTTCAAAGACTTCTAGTACTACACCATTTACTGAAATCAAGGAAGGCTTTGGAAATTCGTTTGGATTAAATCCTGCGTTCGTTACGTTTGTCATTTATATTTCTTTTAAAGATTTATTAATGATGCAAACTTATTTCTACTATGCGACAGCCTTATGTCAGGGGTCCAAAATAAATTAATGGTATTTTTCAAAATACTCTTGTAAGGTCATTTTGTGAGGTTCAAATTTGTCATCAAGAATTTCTAACTTATTAATTCTGTCTAAACGGAAAAAACGAAATTCTTTTCTTAATTGACAAAAGGCAACCAACAACCAATTTTCGGTGCTTAGTAACGCAAATGGTTCAATGTTTCGGGTTGAGGTCTTGTTTTGTTCGTTGGTGTATTCAATTTTTGCGATGCGAAAATTTGTCAAAGCAAATTGCAAGTCAGATAAACTGCAGCTGTTTCTTTCCCGAAGGTTATTTTGGTCAAATCGTACTCGTTCTGAAAGTAAGTTCGCTTTGTCTTGTATGTGGTATTTTAATACGGCTTTTACTTTTTCAACGGCTTCGGTATAGTCTTTAATGAAGGATGTGTCTTTGTTTTGCAGCACCAACTGTTCTGCGGTAATTAACGCATTTGCTTGAACTTCTGTAAACATTACAGGTGGTACCCTATAACCTTCCATTAGTGAATAGCCTTTTCCTTCTTCTGTGATTATTGGAACTCCTGCTTGTTCCAAAGTTCTGATGTCTCGATAGATTGTCCTACTACTCACGTTGAACTTTTCGGCAAGTTTTGTCGCAGTCAAAAGTCGTTTCGTTTGTAATTGCGTAAGAATTGCCGTCAGTCTTGAAAGTCGTTTTGTATCGTTGTCGTTCATTTATTATGTCTAACTGTTAATGTTTGCAGGGTTGCTTTTGGCATTACGGCTAACGGCAGTTTGTTTCAAAACCTTCATTTTTAATTTTTATATTGGTACTCCTAATCTTTTGAAAATCTTAACTATGCCTTTGTGTTTTGAATGTACCATTCCTTTTTCGATATTTGATATTCAAAATGCAATATTTTTTCCCCGTAATGATCAAAATCGACTTCATCAATTTTTGAAGCCCCGATTTTTATTGTTGCTAATTGAGAACGAATATTAGCTGAGCCAATGTGAAAATAAATTTTATCTACATATTGAAATGCGTATTCTATGAGCAATCTTTTAGCAGATTTATTATATGCACCGCCCCAATATTGTCTTGACAAGAATGTATACCCAATTGCGATACTTGAATTTTGTGGATTATAATCGTAATAGCGAGTTGAACCTATAATTTTGTCTGTTAATTTGTCCATAATTAAAAAGGCAGTTTTCCCTTCTATTGCTCCTTCAAAATAGAGTTGAAATACTTCTTTTTTATATCTATCATGTGTGGGATGTTGTTCCCAAATTAACGGGTCAGAGGCAACTTCAAACAATCTATCAAAATCGGTCTCTATTAAAGGTACGATTTTTAAAATAGTATCTTCAAGTAGTTCAGGCTGCCAATTTTTTGTATTACTATTCATATTTAACTTTTAGTTTATTTATGAGATATTCGATTGCGAAATCCGTGTATAATTTAGTTTATATTTTTCAATTGATTGAAAATCAGTTTTTGTTATTGCTTTTGTGGCTTCAATTGTTGCTGCATTGCTTTTTATTTAATTCAGTCAATCGGGAAAACTTCAAAATCGGTATATTCTTTCCAATGATTAATCCATAAATCAAAGAGTTCTGGATTATTGGTTTCCATTAGCTGAAAACAAATATTTTGCTCCTTATTGACCCAAGAATTTAAATAGTAAAGCCCTTCGGGAAGCATTCTACCTTTTCTATTCCATAATTCATTATTCTTTTCGAAACAATTCGGTTTGAACTTTTCAACAACCATATATTTTTTCATATTTTTTTAAAAGGTTTGCCAAACGGCGATTAGCGGTTTGTTGTTTTTATACTTTTTTACTAACGGTTAATTACTCCATAATATCGATAATGAATTGAAATAAATTATCTGGATTTTCAGCAATACGATTACACAAGTATAGGTACCATTCTTTTCCATAAACAATATACTGTCGACAAGGATGACCTTCTTGTTGAAGCCCTTTTAATAGATCTTCTTGTATTCCATAAAGCATTTCAAATTCATAATTTGTTTTTGGGATATTGTATTTGTCTATTAATTGCTTTACACTATTTTGAATCTTGTCGTGATGTGTAGCAATAGAACATTTGCGTTTTTCTAATAAAAGCTTTTCAACAATATTAATGTATTGCTTGTCTAAATTTTCTCCTCGACTCAATGAATGCCCTTCTGGTGTAGCAAAAGCACCTTTTACAACTCTAATTTTCCCTTGGGTTTCTCTTAAAATTCGTTCTAAATCATCTAAAGTTCTATGTAAATATGCCTGAATTGTGATTCCTATATTTGGATAAATTGGCGAAATCTCACAAAAAATATCTAGAATTTTATCGGTTCTTTCTATTCCTTCTGCACTAATGATTATCTCTATAGTGCTGTTTTTAGTAGCATCAGCTAATACTTTAAAATTGTCAAGTGCTAATTGCTTATCAATTTCTAATCCAATATGGGATAAATCTAATGAAACTATTGCATTCAGTTTCTCTTTTTTTATTGTATCAATTATTTTTATAAATTCTTGTGTTACTTCTTTGGATTCGTTGATGGAGTGAACACTTTCTCCCATAAATTCTATAGAAGTTTGAAATTGTTCAGAATTTGATTTTTTAACAGTTAGGATAGTTTCTTCTAAGTTTTCGCCTCCAATGTATCTTTTTGCTCCTTTTAAAAGTAATTTAAACAAAATTGGATTTTGAAGTAAATAGTGTTTTGCGGTTTCATTTAATGCAGCGTTTTTTAGCGCTTTACTCGCATCAATTTTTAATTTATCCATGTGTAGTAATTGAGATTATATTTTTTTAAATTTAACTAATTCTCCTATCAAAAATGACTTTGTGCTTTCATTTTTTGATTAGTAAATTCAAACAAATGCTTAAATTCTTTGGGTAGTTTCTTCTCTAGGTTGTTACTATCATCAATGTATAGTTTTGTCATTCCAATCATTGATTCCGGTAAGGTAGTTACTTCGGTCAAAGTTAAACTAAGGTATTCCAATTGCTCCAATTGGTTGATATTGGTGGGCAGACTATAAATTTTATTGGCTCCTATATGCAAGCGCTTTAATTTTTTTAGAGCTAAAAGAACAGCTGGAAATTCGGTTAATTTATTCGAGAAAAAATTCACATCTGTTAGCTCCTTTAGTTGTCCCAATTGAGGCGATATTTTCTGAATGCCACAGTTTTCCATACTCAACTCCTGAAGTTTAGGAAGATTCGAAATAGCGTCTGGAATTTCAAGTATTGGTGCTTTTATTTCTAAACGGATGAGATTTTTTAATCGTAGTAATTCTAGAAACCATTCGCTACTATTTTCATCATAAATTTTCAGCGATTTTGTACCTTCAGGATTCAATAATGCTTCTTGGAGCGTAATAGGTAATGTGTTGAAATATTTTTCGGTCATATCTGAAGGAATATCCGCCGACGGATTGCTATTGGTACTAGGTCGCACCACAAACACACCGCCACCCAAACGGTTGTCGCCGCAATTTTGTACCGATTCCATAAAGACCAATGAACTCTTGGAACGCACATTTGAAGGCAATTGAAAAGTACGAAGCCCTAAATTATAGGCAATTCCAAACTTTTCGACATTCAAAATTTTGATTCTAAAAGTTTCTTTTTGGGTTTTAAAACGCACATAGACTGTGCCCGAAGCTTCGCCCGGAGTATAAATTGGAATCCCAGCTAGTTTCATAATTCTTCGCCAGCCAGACGAATAGGTGTTTATGTATTTTGTGATCGTAAACTCCCGAAACAAGCCTATTCGCCAATGCACAAAAGGATGGGTGTTCGTGGTTTCGAGCGGAATCATTCCTAGTGAAGGTTCCGACTGTGGGAAGGTTTCTTTTTTTGAAATATCTGGCAGATAATAATCCTCTCGACTATTAGTCTTATCGTTTTCTTGAAAACGACAAATCATGCGACTGTCTCTTACTCCCGAAAGCAAAATTTCTAGTTTCCCTTGACGTTTGAAAATAACACCTGCTTCATGAATTTGGTCACCCATAAGCCGAAGATTAATAAATTCGATATACTCGGATGAGGTGTATAATTCTATAAAAAGTTTTTCGAAATCTCTGGCTCCCAAATCCAGATTTGAATTGTGTATTTGCCTGTATGGGAGCGCTTCTGTTTTTCCAGTTTCTAGTAACGGAATGTAGGAAGTGGGTCCATAAAAACAACCACTTCTGCTAGAAAAAGAAAAAGGCGTTTCGAAAGCTACAATACTACTACCATTTTCATCTAGTAGCGAATAGGCTTTTCCATAGGGTTTAATTTCTCTTTCAGATACTCTAAAAGATCCTGTTTCGTCTAGACTTGAATAAACTATGTATTGCTTTGTGGATGGAATGTAAAAGTAACGTGGATAATACACACGCCCACGAAGCACAGGAGCCAATTGATACTTTTTCGATTGGCTTACAATCGTATTGCGAAATAGGTATTTGTATTTTGAGCTATTTTGGGCTTTTGCTACCAAAATGCCAATTAAAAATACTGAGACGAGTATATATAGTGTTGTCATTTTTAATACTAAGTTGCTTTTTATGCTTCGCAATAATCACTGTACCATTCATACAATGCCTTTGAAACAGATTTCATCTTCTGCTTTAATTCTTTGGTGGTATAGGTTTCTTCTAAATACGGAATAAGATTTTCACGATTAAATACATCATGATCCATATCGATAGCAGAAAGGTATTGGAAGGTTATCTCTAAATAGGCTTCTCCTTTTTTTGCCAATTCAAATGCTGCATAACAAAGTGCAGTTTCTTCTGAATTGCGATAGAGATATTTAGCCTTCGGATAGAGAATGAATTTTTCAATAATTGTCTTGATACGTTCTGGAGCACATACTACCGCTTTGGCAAAAAAATCGGGTTCTTGCCAGGTTTGTCCTTTGGTATCATTTATGGTAAAAATCAATGTGGAACCCATTCCAGAGGCGTTTATATCTGAAACTATTTTTTCTATTTGACTCAATGCGCTTATGATACTTTCATTAACCGAAAGATTTTCTACCTCAATTTGAATTTGGTCTCTCTTCTTAATTTCTTGACTTTTTTCTACAGAGTAACTCATTTGGTAAATTTCGTCTAAACTTGTTTTTTCTAGCTCCAAGGCTATTGGCGTTTCAATATCAGAATGATCCAGGTTTGGCATTGCCGTTTTGTAAAAATCCGTGTGTTCTGCCAGTATAATGGTCAAACTGTCGATGTGGTAAAGGTGTGAATGAAAATAAGCATCTTTAAACATTCCTGTTCCAGAAGAATTGGATCGGGAAGAGGTAACCAAAAGTGGCGACAAGCTAAAATCGGAACTTAATTTTCGCAAAATTCCACTTCGCCAACACAACCAAATACCATCCGAAACGACTTTAATTGTAGTCAGATTTTCGTAATATTCTCTTAAAGCAGTAGAATAATCTTTATTTCTTTCGGATGCGAGAAATAGTGTTGCCATTTGTTCACATTCATACAGACTACACCCCAATTGATTTTTCGAAAAATCCCTAACCGATACAAGATGTGTCATCTCAAAAGTATTGAGGTCAAACATAACAATTCTAAACTCAAAAAGCACCTCATCCAAAGCATTGGCTTTAGTCACAACATCTTCATAAGCAGGCATGATACCCCTGTTATTTGCTCTATCGATAACTGGTTTAAATTCACCAAATGAAAATTGTGGTGCATAAGGAAGTTCAAATTGTTCCACAGTTCTGGTTTTTAGATCCAGTACAGAATAAAAATGATTGTATGTCTTACTGTCGTTTACACGTTCCCAATCGTGTTTGTAAAACAATAAAGTACCATCCTTTCTTATATCTAGTGATTTACCGTATACATAGTCGGGCAGTTCTAAAACTTCAACTTGGAAGCTATCAAGATCGAAAATTGCCAAATACCTCTGGCTAGAATCTTGGCTAAAAGCTACGTATAATTTGGATTTATCTAAAGACAAAATCGCACTTGTGTTAACTTTTCCATTGAGCTTATAATCTAATAAATGCTCTTTTGTACTCGCATCATAGGCACGAACCCAACCATCCCAGTTGACAACAGCAAACTTTGTTTGTGTATAAAATTTGCTAAAAACAATGGGTTCATCATCGCCTTTTAGAGGAAAATTCCAGTCATTTACATAACCATTTCCTTCAGCTTTGAAAATCATTACATGGTTAACACCTTCTTGCTCGATGAGAATTCTATATGCTTCTTGTTCCATTAGTCTTATAATCTTTAGATTAACATTTTGACAAATTTTAATAGTACTGAAATAAATATCAGCAGTGGTAAAAAGTAACCTGGCAACAAAATTATCATGCCCCCATCTCCATTATAAGGTTTTCCATAACGGCTACAAATATAAATTAGCACACACCAGAATATAAAAAAAACAATTGATGCTAAAAACCAATGCAGTATAAAATACCTATAATTATCTGTAAATAAAGAGAGCATAAAGTTGCTAATCAAACTACCAACAAACATATAGGATCCATAGCTTATTATACTTGTTTCTGAAAATAGGGAAACCAACATTACTACTGTCAGCAAAACACATAAAATTAACAACTGATAATAACCAAAATACTCGTTGGTAAAAAAAGCTATTTCAAAACTTTTCATAGTTTTTACTTATTATAAAATTCACTTGATTTAAATTCTCAATTCATGTCACATTAATTTTCCTTATAAATCTTTATTGACCAAATGTATAGGTATTGATTTTTTCTCACATCCCTATTTATAATGATTTTTGTGACTGTCCGTATCTCATATCAAGAGGCTGAATATTGCGAATAACCATTCGGCTTTGCGTGAAATTTGGCTCGCAAATACGCAGAGATGCAAAGAACTGAAGGAGTAAGTTTGTAACTAACTTTCAAAAAAATAATTTATACTATGAAATGGTACTTGTTACGGATAGTCATAATGATTTTTGTTAATTTCTAAAATAGTATATCTAGTTTCTGTTTTTGAAATATTGGGCAAAGAATAATACTCACTACTATTAGTCATTTCGTTTTTTTGAAAACAACGAATCATTCTATTGCGTATATTCTTCTCTCATTTTTACAAAATCATGGGTTCCCTTACTTTCTAAAATAAGATTCAGTGTTTCAGATTCATACCCTAATTTTCTGGATTTTTCTGCATACTCCATTGCTTTTTTAGGGTTTTTCAATTTGCAATACATTTCAGCTAGATTACATGCGTACAATCCCTCTTTTGGATAGACATCTATCGCTTTTTCAAAATAGGTTTTGGATTCTTCATAGCGTAATTCCTCATCCAACAAACATCCATAATTATTATAGATATGAGCTAATGCTGCTGGCTCGTGTTTTGTTTTTTCAATAAAATAATCCTTTTTGGCATAACAGGCTTCAAATCCTTCTTTATAACACAATAGTCGGGATTCAAGAAAATACGCATAACCATACCTTGGATCTAATGTTAATAGGGCATTGCATTTTTCTTGAGCTAAAGCATATTTTTTTTCCCCAACCAATGCCCAAGCTTCTTTCAAAAGGGTGCGTTTTGTTTCGTCTTCGATTACATCAAGTAAATGATCCTGCATACTTTGTTTGTGGTTTTTATCAATTTGCATCTCCCAATTTGTAAACACCACCGATTTTTTATTTGAGATAAGTAAAAATTTCAAGTCGGTTTTTTTTAATGAATTTTCAAAAACAAGGTCAAACAAAACAGGACTTTCTTCATTTCCATCGGTTAGCTTTTGAATACATTGATAGAGTTTTTGGTAATTAATTCGTAAAGTTAGCCAACAGTATAAATAATCGCCTCTATAAACGATTTCTAGTCTTTTTGGTAAAAATCGGAACATAGGTAATTCTAGGTTTTCATTTTTATACTCTTTAAAAGAAACATCCAATACTTCCAAATAATTATTGCCTTCAAGACCCGATAGGGTCATACTCCAGAGCATCAATTTGTTTTTTATTAAAAAGCGCTCCTGGATTCCCCCTGAAGTTTTAATTTTTTCTATCAACCCTGAAAAAGCTTTTGGGTCGCTATAATATTCGTGTGAAAGTCGATGGAACTCTATTTTTTCATTTCGTTGCTCTTCTGAAATAACAGTAGGAATACTTTCAGGAAGTTCAATTAAAACCTCATCCTCATTAAAAAGACGAATTCCGCCATTTTTATGAATGTGTAAATTGAGTTTCTTGGTTTTCTTACCTCTTAAAGTAGCAGTAACTATTCAGCCTATTCAAAAAAACATAGTTATGAACAATTTGACTTTCTGTTTTTAGAAAAACAGCTTTATTATGAACACTTGTTCATTACTAATTAACAACTATCTGCTTTGTTTTCTTTACT
>NZ_JBCGDP010000036.1:0-20813 GCF_038739875.1 Flavobacterium polysaccharolyticum | reverse complement strand
GAAAAACTATGGAAGAACTATTATCGAAAAAACACTATCATTGTAAACTAATTCTAGTATTAAAAAAAAATGTAAACCTATTCTAGGTATTAATTAAAAACTGTAAACTTTTTTTAGGACGATACAGATCGATAAAATTAGTACCAATTTGTACTATTCGTGGCTAACTTTTTTTTAAACACGAATGTCTTGCTGCTTATTTTTTTATCCTTACTTGCATGGCGTATTCATAGGTATCCAAATCTTTAAAAGCAAATTGCTGCGGGACTACAAAAGGTAAATAATCATATAGTTTTTCTTTAGTAAAACGTTGGGACCAAAAACGTTCTTGAGTCGCTGTAAAACTGTCTTCAGAAGAAGTAATTATTGCCATCCCCATTTTTTGATAACTAAGTTCTTGCTTCATTCTAGTAGCATCGTTGTCTTTGTAACAAGCGCCCAAAACAATTTCACCTTGAGGGGCTAACAAACCATAAGCCTGAGAAAAAATAGTGGTAAACTTAGAATTGACTGTTAAATCTAATTTTGAGGTCGCTCTTGAATAGCTCTTAAAATCAAAATCATCGGGAAAAAAATTTCCTGCTGTAAACCACGTGGTCATAATCAAATCATACGTCCCGGTTAGTTGGTCTAAGGCTACTGCATCTAAATTCAAAAGTGTCACTTTATCATTTATACCTAAATCATTTACCATTTTTGATGCTAAATCCAAACATAAAACAGCATTATCTGTACCAGTATAGTGCGCCACATACTGCCATATTTCGGGAATATCGTATAGGTTTTGAATAATTCTACCGCTACCCACTCCGATATCTAAAATACGAATGGATCTTTGTAAGCGTAATGAAAACTCATGAATAACTTCTTTTAAAGCTACAAACTCTGCCCATTGCGCTTGAATCAAATAAGGAGAAAGATAGTTTTCATCAAAAGAATGTGATACTGTATCTGGATTATCATACATATTCATTGTCAAAAGATTAAGTTATATTACGAGGTAATTTACTAAAAAACAATTAAAAAGGATAAAACAAACACGAATTATTGATTCCAGAAAAACGGCAATTACAATCCTATAATTTTTTATTCTAATGAAAATGATAACAAAAAAGCAAATTGAGGCTCTCTAACCCAGATAGTAGCGGCATCCTTGCTTGACGGGGTTCGACAAGCAAGATATAGCGGATAGCGGGACTTTGCTGGGTAAAATGCCTTTTGCTTTGGTTCCTAAAAATAACCATCGAATGAAGACTCATAAATTAAGGATTAGCTGTATTTTTGTATACTACCCTTTATGTCTTAATCAAGTTAGTACTATTAAAAATGAAACTACAAATTGTATCAGATTACCAACCTACGGGTGACCAACCTCAAGCGATAGAAAAATTAGCACAGGGCATTATTGCTGGTGATCCTTTTCAAACGCTACTAGGAGTTACTGGGTCTGGAAAAACTTTTACGGTTGCAAACGTCATTCAAGAAGTTCAAAAACCAACCCTGATACTAGCACACAACAAAACATTGGCCGCGCAGTTGTACTCGGAATTCAAACAATTTTTCCCTAACAACGCGGTGGAATATTTTGTTTCCTACTATGATTATTACCAACCCGAGGCGTTTATGCCCGTTACGGGAGTTTTTATAGAAAAAGATTTGTCAATCAATGAAGAGTTAGAAAAAATGCGTTTAAGCACGACTTCTTCTTTATTGTCTGGACGAAGAGATATTATAGTGGTCGCCTCCGTTTCTTGCATTTATGGTATTGGAAATCCCGTAGAATTTCAAAAGAACGTAATTGCCATCGAAGTCAACCAAATGATTTCAAGAACTAAATTACTACACAGCTTAGTACAAAGTTTGTATTCTAGAACCGAAGCCGAATTTACCCCAGGAAATTTCAGAATTAAAGGTGATACGGTAGAAGTATATCCAAGTTATGCTGATGATGCGTTCAGAATTCATTTTTTTGGTGATGAAATCGAAGAAATTGAAAGCTTTGATACCAAAACCGCTCAAGTCATCGAACGTTTTGAAAAATTGACGATTTATCCCGCCAATATGTTCGTGACTTCGCCAGATGTATTGCAAAATGCCATTTGGGAAATCCAGCAAGATTTAGTGAAACAAGTGGATTACTTCAAAGAAATAGGCAAACATTTAGAAGCCAAGCGCCTCGAAGAACGCACTAACTTCGATTTGGAGATGATTCGGGAATTGGGCTATTGTTCTGGAATTGAAAATTATTCTCGTTACCTTGACGGAAGAGAAGCGGGCTCAAGGCCTTTCTGTTTATTGGATTATTTCCCCAATGATTTTTTATTGGTAGTCGATGAAAGCCACGTGACTTTGTCGCAAGTACAAGCTATGTATGGTGGCGACCGTTCAAGAAAAGAAAACTTGGTAGAATATGGTTTTCGCTTACCTGCGGCTATGGACAATCGCCCTTTGAAATTCGAAGAATTTGAAGCCATGCAAAATCAAGTCATTTATGTGTCTGCCACACCTGCGGATTATGAATTACAAAAATGTGATGGTGTTTATGTAGAGCAAATTATTCGCCCCACAGGCTTGTTAGACCCGATTATCGAAATTCGTCCAAGTTTGAATCAAATTGATGATTTAATCGAAGAAATACAAGTACGATGCGAATTAGATGAGCGTGTTTTGGTCACCACTTTAACCAAAAGAATGGCCGAAGAATTGGCTAAATATTTGACTAAAGTTTCCATACGTTGTCGCTACATTCACTCAGATGTGGATACACTAGAACGCATCGAAATTATGCAGGATTTGAGAAAAGGCTTATTTGATGTGCTAATTGGAGTCAATCTATTGAGAGAAGGATTGGATTTACCTGAAGTGTCTTTGGTTGCCATTTTGGACGCTGACAAAGAAGGTTTTCTAAGAAGCCATCGCTCACTAACCCAAACAATTGGTCGTGCGGCAAGAAACTTAAACGGAAAAGCGATTATGTATGCCGATAAAATTACTGCGAGTATGCAAAAAACGATTGATGAAACCAATTATCGCCGTACCAAACAAATCAATTACAACACCCAACACAATAAAGTCCCACAAGCTTTAGATAAAAAAATAGACAGTGCTTTTACTAAAAACCCACTGGTGGAATACGAATTAGGACATACTATTGCAAAAGCAGCTGAGCCTGAAACAGCTTATCTTTCAAAACCAGAATTGGAAAAATTAATTCGTGAAAAACGAAAAGCAATGGAGAAAGCCGCAAAAGATTTAGATTTTATGCAAGCTGCCAAGTTCCGCGATGAAATAAAAGCATTACAAGAAAAACTCTCTTAATTGTGTTGTTCTTGGAACATTCCTAACAGTGCTTTAGCATCAATCATAGCATTAGGAGATTGCTGCATCATTTGCAAAACTCGTTTGGTAGCCCCTGGATTTAATCCCATATCAATGGCTATTTGGCGAATGGCAACTGACTCTTTTTCGTGTAAAACACCATCACAATGCATAATCAGCGCCAATCTATAGAACTGCTGAATACGCTGAAATTCTGATTTAATGGGTAAATGAGGTAACTCTTGATGAAACAAATCAGAATATTCTGCTTTGGTAAATCCCAATTCTTTGGCTACAATTCGAATAAAATCCAACTCGCGTTGGTGTAATTTTCCGTCTACAATAGAAAAACTTATCATTTCTAAAAGTAAACTTCTTTTTTCTTCAAAACTATTCATCAATTTCTTATTTTTAGCTAAATTATTGTTTTTAAATGTATCCACAAAATTCAATTATGTCTAAAAAAACAATCCTTTTTTTTTGCTTCTTTTTTCTTGTATTGAAAGGATGGACACAGGAAACCACTGCTTCTTCTCAAGTGAGTACTTTTAGTATTATATCTCCTGAGTTGCAAACGACAAAAAAAATCTGGCTCTACTTACCCAAAAACTATAGCACTTCCAAGAAGAAATATTCCGTGATTTATATGCCCGATGCCCAAAATTTATTCGATGCCAAAACAGCCTATAGTGGAGAATGGAATATTGATGAAAAATTAGACAGTCTGAGCGCACAAGTAATCGTAGTGGGAATTGAACACGGAAACGAAAAACGACTCGAGGAACTCACTCCCTATCCTCACGAAAAATACGGTGGCGGCAAGGCGAATCAATACCTAGATTTTATTGTCAACACTTTAAAACCGAGCATCGACAAAAAATACCGCACTAAAACCGACAAAACACATACGCTAATAATTGGCAGCTCCTTGGGTGGATTGACCGCTTTTTACACCACGCTAAAGTATCCCGAAGTTTTCGGCAAAGCAGGCGTTTTTTCTCCTGCCTTTTGGATTAATAGAAAGGATATTATCGCATTAACAGAACAAACCCAAAAGATAAAAGCAAAGTATTATTTCCTTTGTGGAGACCAAGAAGGCGATGATGACAGTATGGTCAAAGACTTAAATACAATGGAAAACATCATCAATACCAAGCGTTGTTCCTGTAAACATTTGAACAAAAAGAACATAATAAAAGGTGGCCAACACAACGAAAAATTATGGCGAGATGGTTTTGTTAAGGCGCTACTTTGGTTAGGCTACTAATCCTTTTTTAGAACAATAAAATTTTATGTTATGCAACTAATCCTTCACGAATACAACCTAAAACTAAAACACACCTTCACCATTTCTAGAGAATCTATCGATTTTCAACCTTCACTAATTGTAGAATTGCAAAGCGAAGGCTACTCGGGATTTGGCGAAGCAACCTCCAACCCTTATTATCACACCACGGTTCCAATGATGCGTGCGGATTTGGAAAACATTCGTTCGTTGATAGAAAACACAACAACCGAAACTCCCGAAGAATTTTGGGATAAAGTACATCCTTATTTAAAAGAGGATATGTTTGCACTTTGTGCTTTAGACTTGGCTTACAATGATTTATATGCTCGCAAAAAAGGCAAAAAATTATACGAACTTTGGAATTTTACTACCGATAAAAATCCATTAACAGATTACACCATTGGCATCGCTTCTATTGAAAAAATGGTCGCCAAAATGAAAGAACTCCCTTGGCCTATCTATAAAATTAAATTAGGCACCCAAGAAGACATTGAAATCGTAACCGAATTACGTAAACATACAGACGCCATCTTCAGAATCGATGCAAACTGCGGTTGGGGTGTTGAAGAAACGATTTCTAATTCCGTAGCTTTAAAAAAACTCGGGGTGGAATTCTTAGAACAACCTATGAAAGCCGATAATTGGGAAGCACATAAAGAAGTATACAAACACTCCGCTTTGCCCATCATTGCTGACGAAAGTTGTATTATCGAATCCGATGTTGCCAAATGCCATAACCATTTCCACGGTGTAAATGTCAAATTGGTAAAATGTGGCGGTCTTACTCCAGGCAAACGTATGCTGGAAGAAGCCAAAAAACTAGGACTAAAAACTATGGTAGGTTGTATGACAGAATCTACAGTAGGCATCTCAGCCATAGCACATCTGCTACCCCTACTAGATTACGTAGATATGGACGGAGCGCTACTACTAGATAAAGATATTGCTACAGGAGTAACCATTACTTACGGCAAAATTGATTACCCTGATGGAAACGGAACTGGAGTGACACTTTTATAATTCGTATGAAAGTCCATCAATTTCCGGGTCGTGTAATCGAAATCAACCAAGAAACATTCCTTTATTTTGGTGGAACGGCTTATCTTGGTTTTCCAACTTTACCCGAATTTCAAGAAATTATTTTCAAAAATATCCAGCGTTGGGGAACCGCATACGGAAGTTCAAGAAATGCAAACATACAATTGAGCGCCTACGAATTAGGAGAAACCTTTCTGGCAAATTTTATTCAATCCGAAGCAGCACTTACCGCTTCATCAGGAATGCTGGCAGGAAAAATAACTATAGATTTTTTAAGCAAAAGCACCGATGTTTTTTACCATTTTCCAAATGTTCATCCCGCCATAGAAAGAAAAGACAGCATCCCTTTGTTGACAGAAAACAAGTTGAATCCAAGAATTTTAGACCATAAAAAAGAAAAAATCACCATCGTTACAGATGCGGTGCCTTCGTTTCAGACACAAGCCATAGATTTAAAAATTCTTGATAGTATTCCCTCCCATAAAGAAATCACTTTGGTTATTGATGAATCCCACTCCATCGGAATCCTTGGCAAAAACGGGTCAGGAATTTATTCGAGTATCACCAATCCTAACATCAAACGTAAAATTTTAGTCGCCTCACTTGGCAAAGCATTGGGACTCACAGGAGGCGTGATAGCGAGCGATTCGAATTTTATTCAAGAAATCAAAAATTATGACACCTTTGTCGCGGCCGCTGGAATGAATCCTGCCTATGTACAAACCCTTGCCGAAACTGGACACTTAGTGCAACAGCAACTTCAAAAATTACAGGACAACTTAAACTATCTCGCCCAAGATTTACAACCCAATCCAAAAATCAATTTCACCACAAACTATCCTTCCATTTACTTAGATTGGGACAAGAGCTACGATATATTGTTGCAAAACAAAATCGTAATTACCCATTTTGATTATCCCTCAGACCAAAAAACCTTGAACCGAATCGTCATTTCCGCCAATCACCAAAAAGAAGACCTTGACCAACTAGTGCAAATTTTAAATTCATTTTTATAGATTTTTAGGAGCAGAAAAAAAAGGCTTTTATGCCATCATAGGACCCGTCATCCGCTATATCTTTGCTTTTTTGGCAGCAAAAAAGCAAAGGATGCCGCTACTACCGGGGCTAAAGGGAAACATCTAGCCTTTTTGCAAACATCAAATTCATAGCTTTAGTCTGAAACATTTAAAGACTCCACAACCTTAAGACTTTTCAAATTAAAAAATTCATATTGATTCATCTGTGTTGCTAATATGCCCTTCTATTTTTACTCCTATAAAACACACCAAAAATTATAGGAACTTATATGCCTTATATGTTTAAAAAAAAGGCAGTCAATTAATGACAATTGGAGCAATTTATCTTCATTTTTTGAGAGAGCACCCTGAATTCAGACTCGAATATAACGTCTCTCTATTTTTAAACTGTACCTTTGTAAAAATTAAAAGAATATGACCAACAACGATATTTTCAAAAAACTACGCGTAGCCTTAATGTTGCGCGACGACCAAATCGTTGAAATCCTAGAATTAGTAGATTTCAGAATATCAAAATCAGAACTAGGTGCCTTTTTCCGCGACGAAAAACATCCCAACTATATGGAATGTGGCGACCAAGTATTGCGTAATTTCCTTAACGGATTAGTAATTCACTTACGTGGCACCAAAGAAAACCCAAAAGTACCTACTGAAGTTTTAGCCAAACATAGAGCTGAAATCCCAGCAAAAGATGGAGCTGCAAAACAACCAGAGTTCAAAGCCAAACCAAAAGATGCAGAACAAAGCCGCGGAGACAAAAAGCCAGCAAGCAAAAAACCTTTCAAAAAAAGCAATAAAGCGGCTGCTCCAAAAATTCAAGTGGTAGAAAAAGTAAAATTCAACAACGGAAAGAATAAAAAATCATAATGAAAACGGCTCTAGTTATTGGCAGTACGGGACTTATTGGTTCACAACTAGTAGATATACTTTTAGAAAGTGAACACTATCAAAAAGTCATCATTTTTGTAAAACGAGAATCTGGAAAATCACATCCCAAACTAGAGCAACACATCATCAACTTTGATGCACCCGAAACCTATCAGCATTTGGTGAAAGGCGATGATTTATTTTGCACCATTGGTACCACCATCAAAAAAGCAGGAAGTCAATCCGCCTTTCGAAAAGTAGATTACGAATATCCAATTGCATTTTCAAAAATTGCAAAGACGAATAACATAAAGCAATTCCTGATTGTTTCCTCTTTGGGCGCCAACAAAGACTCGAACAACTTCTATTTAAAAACCAAAGGAGAAATGGAAGCGGAACTAGCCAAAGCGAATTTTGAAACCACTGTCATTGTTAGACCTTCATTATTATTAGGTCATCGCTCTGAGTTTAGATTAGGAGAAAAAATAGGTGCTTTTTTCTCAAATGGGTTTTCTTTCCTCCTCTTAGGAGGTTTAAAAAAATACCGCCCTATAGAAAGCTCTACAGTTGCCAAAGCCATTTATCTTTTGGCACAATCCAACGTAAAAGGCTACACCATTTACGAATCAGATGAACTTCAAAACATAGCAAACTAAACCACAATAAACTGAAATTCAAAAAGATTGGACTCCAAATTTTCACCGAAAATTCACAAATTACTCCAATTATGACTATTTTAAAATTTGCGAATTTGCGGTAATACAATTTTTAGAGCTAAAGAAAAATGTATTAAAAGTTCATAATCTTGAACTCAATTTGAAACCAATAAAAAAGCCTGTTCATAACGAACAGGCTTTTGAATATATAACTAAATTGTAAATTAAGACAATGCAGCTTTAACTTGGTCGGCAGCTTCTTGAAACTCAACTGCAGAAAGAATTGGCATTCCAGAATTATCAATTAATTCTTTTGCTATAGCAGCATTAGTTCCTTGTAAACGTACAATGATTGGCACTTTTATAGCGTCACCCATATTTTTGTAAGCATCAACAACACCTTGAGCCACACGGTCACAACGAACAATTCCACCAAAAATATTGATTAAAATTGCTTTTACGTTTGGGTCTTTTAAGATGATACGGAAAGCTGTTTCTACACGTTTTGCATCAGCTGTTCCTCCTACGTCTAAGAAGTTAGCAGGCTCAAAACCAGCATACTTAATCAAATCCATAGTTGCCATAGCCAAACCAGCTCCGTTTACCATACACCCAACAGTTCCGTCAAGATCTACGTAATTCAAACCTACTTCTTTAGCTTCAACTTCGATTGGGTTCTCCTCACGAATGTCACGCATATCAGCATATTTAGCTTGTCTGTACAAAGCATTATCATCGATATTTACTTTAGCATCAACAGCCATAATTTTATTGTCAGATGTTTTTAACACAGGGTTAATTTCAAACATCGAAGCATCTGAACCAATGTAAGCATTATATAAAGAATCGATGAATTTAACCATCTCTTTGAAAGCATTTCCAGAAAGTCCTAAGTTAAAAGCAATTCTTCTTGCTTGAAAACCTTGCAAACCAACAGCAGGATCTACTTCTTCAGTAAAAATTAAATGAGGAGTGTGCTCAGCTACTTCTTCGATATCCATTCCACCTTCTGTAGAATACATAATCATATTACGTCCAGTAGCTCTGTTCAATAAAACAGAAACATAAAACTCAGAAGTTTCGCTTTGACCTGGATAATATACATCTTCAGCGATTAACACTTTGTGTACTTTTTTACCTTCGGCAGAAGTTTGAGGTGTAATCAATTGCATCCCGATGATTTCGCTAGCAATTCCTTCTACTTTGTCTAAGCCTTTGGCAAGTTTTACACCACCACCTTTTCCACGTCCACCGGCGTGAATTTGAGCTTTAACAACATACCAACTTGTACCTGTTTCGGCAGTTAATTGTTTTGCAGCAGCAACAGCTTCTACAGGGCTATTCGCTACAATTCCGCGTTGAATTCGTACGCCGTAGCTTGCTAAAATTTCTTTTCCTTGATATTCGTGTATGTTCATAAGTATATAAAATTTGACAGGACTCTGAAAACGTTCCAGAATAAAGTGCGACAAAAATAGAAAATTAAACTTAAATAGAATTATTTTTTTTTCTTAAAAAAAAGAAGGTTTACTTAAAAATAACCTCACGAAAGAATATACTTTATTAAAAAAATTAAAGGTTATTAAAAAATTTGTGATATTTTTTTTTGGACGAACCAAAATCTATAAAAAATTCAGTTTTTGCAGGTAAATAAGACGTTTTCAATTTCAAATATTATGAAAATGTTAACAGAGGTAGGGCAAAATTTTACAATTATCATTTTTGCAAGCTAAATTTGATTTTATAACAAAAATAATAGTCAAATATCGCATTTAGACAGATTATCTCATGAATTACATAATTTTGTAAAAAAAATAGCAAGCATGAAAGTTAAAGAACAAGGCCTTTACTTGCCCGAATTTGAACACGACAATTGTGGCGCAGGATTCATTTGTAATTTGAACGGAATCAAATCTAATGACATTATTCACAAGGCATTAGACATTTTAATTAAATTAGAGCATCGTGGCGCTGTTAGCTCTGATGGTAGAACTGGTGATGGAGCAGGAATCCTTTTTGATATTCCACACACATTTTTTAAGAAAGTTTGTGAATTTTCTATTCCAGAACCAAGAGAATATGCTGTTGGTATGGTATTCATGCCTAAAAGTAGCAATCAAGTTGATTTTTGTAAAACTACTTTCGAAAAAGCAATTGAAGATCAAAAATTAAAAATCCTCGGATGGAGAGATGTTCCTGTTGATGTTAGCAATCTAGGACAAATCGCTGCCGAAAAAGAACCTACGGTAAAACAAGTTTTTGTTGGCAAAAATGGTTTGGATTTGACAGAACAACAATTTAATGCCAAAATGTTTGCAGCTAGAAAGATAGCAGAACATGCGGTTAGAGGTTCAAAAACTTCAGAAAGTCATATGTTTTACTTCTCAAGTTTTTCTACAACAACTATTATATATAAAGGACTGTTAATGCCAGAAGACATTAGTCGTTATTACACCGACTTATTAGACAGTGACTTAGTTACTCGATTGGCATTAGTACACCAACGATTCTCTACAAACACTTTTCCTTCATGGGATTTAGCACAACCTTTCCGCTATATGTGTCACAATGGTGAAATCAACACATTAAGAGGAAACGTAAGCCGAATGAGAGCTCGTGAAGAACTAATGAAAAGTGATGTTTTTGGTGAAGATTTAAAAAAATTATTCCCAATCATTTTAGAAGGCAAATCAGATTCTGCTTCTATGGATATGGTTGTAGAGTTGTTACTAATGACAGGAAGAACTCTTCCTGAAGTCATGATGATGGTAGTTCCTGAAGCATGGGAAAAACATCAAACTATGAGTGCTGAGAAAAAAGCATTCTATGAATACAATTCTTGTATTATGGAACCTTGGGACGGCCCAGCTTCTATTCCATTTACTGACGGAAATGTTATTGGAGCCCTATTGGATAGAAATGGTCTACGCCCTTCAAGATATACTTTGACTAAGAGCGGTTTTGTTATTATGTCATCAGAAATTGGTGTACTTGATATCAACCCAGAAGATGTCATTCAACATGGCCGATTAGAACCAGGAAAAATGTTCTTGGTTGATATGAACGAAGGAAGAATAATCGAAGATGACGAAGTAAAACATTCAATTGTTACTAAACGTCCTTACCAAAAATGGTTGGATGAAAATCTTTTACAATTAGCTTGTATTCCTTATACTGACAACCCTATTCCAGTTGAGAATCTTGATTTTGAAACCAGACAACGTATGTTTGGCTATACAATAGAGGATTTAAAAACAATAATTAATCCAATGGGCGGTAGCGGAAACGAGGCCATTAGCTCTATGGGTAATGATACTCCATTAGCAGTATTATCAGATCAACCACAATTATTGTATAACTACTTCAAACAATTATTTGCTCAAGTTACCAATCCTCCTTTGGATGGAATTCGTGAAGAAATCATCACAGATATCAGTTTAGCTATTGGTGGAGATTACAATATATTTGACATTGAAGCAAAACAATGCAAAAAATTAAAAATCCAAAACCCAATCATTTCTAATGAAGATTTGGATAAAATAAGAAACATTCAGCACGAAGATTTCAAATCAGTTACTATTTCTACGTTGTACAAAATAGAAAAAGGAGCTAATGGTTTAGAGCGTGCCTTAGAGAAATGCGTACAAGCCACTTTCAAGGCTGTTTCTGAAGGAAGCAATATTGTTATCCTCTCTGATCGTGGAGTAAGCGAAACCCTAGCACCTATCCCAATGCTTTTGGCTTGTTCTTATATTCACCACACTTTAAACCAACTTAAAGTACGCTCTAAGTTTGGAATTGTTATTGAATCTGCAGAACCTCGTGAGCCTCATCATTTTGCATTATTATTTGGATATGGTGCCAGCGCAATTAATCCATATATGGTAAATGAAATAATTCATAATCAAGTTAAAGAAGGTCACATCGCTGGAATAACTGCCGAATATGCAATTAAAAATTACAACAAAGCCATTGGAAAAGGGATTTTGAAAATTATGAATAAAATCGGAATCTCAACGTTGCATTCTTATAGAGCGGCTCAGATTTTTGAGATTTTAGGTTTAAACAAATCATTCTCAACCAAATATTTCCCATACACTCCATCTAGAATTGAAGGTATTGGATTAATGGAAGTAGAAAAAGAAGTGAAAAAGCGTTTCCAAAAAGCATTCCCAAATTCAAAAGTAGCCAACTTGTTACCGCTCGAAATTGGTGGTATTTACAGATGGAGACGAAATGGTGAAAAACACATGTTTAATCCAACAACCATTTCAAAACTACAACAAGCCGTTCGCTTGAATAGTCCTGAAAGTTATGCGGAATATTCTAAAATGGTCAACGAACAAAGTGCCAATTTGATGACTATTCGTGGATTATTTGAATTCAATAATTTGGACCCAATTTCAATTGATGAAGTAGAACCTTGGACTGAAATTGTAAAAAAATTCAAAACAGGTGCCATGTCCTACGGTTCAATAAGTCAAGAAGCACACGAAAACTTAGCCATTGCCATGAACAGAATTGGCGGAAAAAGTAATTCTGGAGAAGGTGGTGAAGATTCAAGACGTTTCCAAAAAGAATTGAACGGTGACTCTAGAAATAGCGCCATTAAACAAGTAGCTTCAGGTCGTTTTGGAGTATCCATTAATTATTTGACTAATGCAAAAGAGATTCAAATAAAAATGGCACAAGGAGCTAAACCTGGTGAAGGTGGACAACTACCTGGGGAAAAAGTGGTGCCTTGGATTGCTGCTACCAGAAATTCTACACCTTATGTTGGACTAATTTCTCCACCTCCACACCACGACATCTACTCTATTGAAGATTTATCACAATTAATTTTCGATTTAAAAAATGCCAACCGTGAAGCTAGAGTAAATGTGAAATTAGTATCAGAAGTTGGAGTTGGAACCATCGCTGCAGGTGTTGCTAAGGCAAAAGCTGATGTAATCCTAATATCAGGTTATGATGGAGGAACAGGAGCTGCACCATTAACGTCCTTAACTCATACTGGAATCCCATGGGAATTAGGTTTGGCTGAAGCTCAACAAACTTTAATCCTAAATGATTTGAGAAGCCGTGTCGTTTTAGAGTGTGATGGACAGTTAAAAACTGGTCGTGACGTTGCTATTGCCGCTTTACTTGGAGCTGAAGAATTTGGTTTTGCCACTGCTCCATTAGTAGCTTCAGGTTGTATTATGATGCGTGCTTGTCACTTGAATACTTGCCCAGTAGGTATTGCAACTCAAGATCCTGAGTTGCGTAAAAACTTCAAGGGTACTCCAGAACATGTTATTAATTTCATGTACTTCATTGCAGAGGAATTAAGACAAATTATGGCACAACTTGGCTTTAGAACTTTAAAAGAAATGGTGGGACAATCTCAAAAATTGAACGTAAATAAAGCGATTCAACATTACAAAGCGATGGGATTAGATTTGTCAACTATTCTTTATAAACCAGAAAAAGCAAAAACAGTTCCCAACCACAATACAATGCCTCAAGATCATGAATTAGAGCATGTATTAGATTTTGATATTATCAAAGCTGCGATTCCTTCAATTTATAGAAAAGAAAGAACAAGAGTAACCTTTGACATCAAAAATACGGATCGTTCAGTTGGAGCAATTTTGAGTAACGAAATTTCAAAAATATACGGTGCACAAGGACTACCAGAAGACACTATTCTAGTTGACTTTACAGGATCTGCAGGACAAAGTTTTGGAGCTTTTGCTACCAATGGATTATCTTTCAAAATCCACGGAAACTGCAATGATTATCTAGGTAAAGGACTTTCTGGAGGAAAATTAATTATAAAAGTTCCTCCAACAGCAACATTCAAACCCGAGGAGAATATCATTATAGGTAACGTTGCTCTTTATGGAGCCATTACTGGTGAAGCGTATATTAATGGTATGGCAGGAGAACGTTTCTGCGTTAGAAACTCAGGAGCAACTGCAGTGGTTGAAGGTATTGGAGACCACGGTTGTGAATACATGACTGGAGGTACTGTAGTTGTATTAGGCAAAACCGGAAGAAACTTCGCTGCTGGTATGAGTGGGGGTATCGCTTATGTTTACGATCCAAATAAAAAATTCGACCAAACCCTTTGCAATATGGAAATGGTAGCTTTTGATCCATTAGAAGCAGAAGACATTACAAAAATGAAACGTTTGATAAAAAATCATTCCTTATACACAAATAGCCCATTAGCTAAGAGAATTTTGGCAGATTGGGACAACCAAGTCATGCATTTTGTAAAAGTAATGCCTACAGATTACAAAAAAGCATTACAACGTATTGCAGCAGAAAAGGAAGTTGAAGAATTAATAGCACAATAGTCATGGGAAAAATAGGAGGATTTAAAGAATTTAATAGAGCCGACGAAGGTAACATAGCTGTTGTTGAACGCGTTGCCAATTATAATGAATTCACAATTGCATTACCAAAAGATAAAATAAAAGAACAAGGTTCAAGATGTATGGATTGTGGCATTCCTTTTTGTCACAGCTC
The DNA here is from genome assembly GCF_038739875.1 of Flavobacterium polysaccharolyticum. Taxonomy (NCBI): domain Bacteria; kingdom Pseudomonadati; phylum Bacteroidota; class Flavobacteriia; order Flavobacteriales; family Flavobacteriaceae; genus Flavobacterium; species Flavobacterium polysaccharolyticum. The sequence goes on along the minus strand of NZ_JBCGDP010000036.1, from coordinate 6,096 downwards.
ATGTCCATTGGGGAATTTAATTCCTGATTTTAATGATATGGTACATCAAGAAGAATGGCAAAGTGCCTTAGAAATATTGCAATCAACAAATAATTTTCCTGAATTTACAGGAAGATTATGCCCTGCACCATGTGAAAAATCATGCGTCCTAGGTATTATCAAAGAACCTGTTGCCATCGAAAATATCGAGAAAAATATTATTGAAAGAGGTTTTGCCGAAGGATGGATAAAACCACAACCACCTGTAGTTAGAACTGGCAAAAAAGTTGCTGTAGTAGGTTCTGGACCAGCTGGTTTAGCGGCCGCACAACAACTCAATCGTGCTGGACATACTGTAACTGTTTTTGAAAGGGACAACGCAATTGGAGGATTGTTAAGATACGGAATTCCAAATTTCAAATTAGAGAAAGGAATAATCGATCGTCGTGTTGCTATTTTAGAAGCTGAAGGTATCGTTTTTAAAACCAATATAAATGTTGGTGTCAACTTTTCAGTTGACGAATTAAATGAATTTGATTCAATTGTTCTTTGTGGTGGAGCAACAGAAAAAAGAGGCTTACCTACCAAAGGAGCTGATAGCATAGGTGTGGTACAAGCTATGGATTTCCTAACGCAACAAACTAAAGTTTTATACGGCGAAGATGTGCCAAATCAAATCAAAGCTACTGGAAAAGACGTTATCGTTATAGGTGGTGGAGATACAGGATCAGACTGTATTGGCACCTCAAATAGACAAGGTGCAAAATCGGTTACTAATTTTGAGATTATGCCAAAACCACCTGTTGGTCGTAGTGAAACTACACCATGGCCCTTTTGGCCGTTACAGTTAAAGACTTCTTCTTCGCACGAAGAAGGTTGTAACAGAAACTGGTTAATCAACACTAAAGAATTCATTGCTAACGAAAAAGGAGAACTAACGGCACTAAAAACAGTAGAAGTAGCTTGGAAAATTGTTCCTGGACAACGTCCTGAACTAATTGAAAAAGAAGGTTCAGAAAAAATTTGGCCGTGTGATTTAGCGCTATTAGCTCTAGGATTTACAGGACCTGAAAAAACTTTAGCAGAACAACTTGGTCTAGAATTGGATATGAGAAGTAACTTCAAAGCCAATAACTACCAAACTAATGTCCCTCATATTTTTACCGCTGGAGATATGAGAAGAGGGCAATCATTGATTGTTTGGGCTATTTCTGAAGGTCGTGAGGCTGCAAGAGAAGTTGATTTATTCTTAATGGGATACACCAACTTACCAACTAAAGGTAAAGGCGATTTGCCTTCATTATAAAAAACCATTTTTTTTAAATCCCTTGGCTTTGATATTTTGAGTCAAGGGATTTTTTTATTGTTATAAAAAACAAAATTCAAAAACAAAATGTTTAATTAATAACATTTTGTTATATTTTGTTATATTTTGTTTTTTATTTGGTCGAAGGTAGAAACTGTAATAAATTTGTAAAAAATTAAATCACAATGCAAGGAAAAGACTTACTTCAATTAGCCGAACAATTTGGGACTCCATTATATGTATATGATGCCGAAAAAATTCAATCTCAATTCAACAGATTAACGAAAGCTTTTTCTAAGGTTGAAAAACTTCGCATTAATTATGCAATGAAAGCATTGTCAAACATATCAATCCTTCAGCTATTGAGAGATATGGGTTCTGGTTTAGACACCGTTTCTATTCAAGAAGTACTTCTTGGATTACATGCTGGATATGCTCCAGAAAAAATATTCTACACCCCCAATGGAGTCTCTTTAGAAGAAATAGAAGAAGTAAACGCTTTAGGAGTACAAATCAATATCGATAACCTATCTATATTAGAACAATTTGGCACCAAGCATCCAAATGTTCCCGTTTGTATACGAATCAATCCACACGTAATGGCTGGAGGTAACACTAACATATCAGTAGGACACATCGATAGTAAATTCGGAATTTCTATTCATCAATTACCACATATTGTTCGAATTGTAGAAAACACAAAAATGAACATAGTGGGTATTCACATGCACACTGGGTCTGATATTTTAGATATTGAAGTGTTTCTATATGCTGCAGAAATTCTTTTTGATGCTGCTAGAAATTTCAAAAACCTTGAGTTTTTAGATTTTGGTAGTGGTTTCAAAGTACCATATAAAAAAGATGATGTACAAACAGATATTGAAGAATTAGGCAAGAAATTGTCCAAAAGATTTAATGCTTTTTGTGATGAATATGGAAAAGACTTAACACTCATTTTTGAACCTGGAAAATTCTTAGTCAGTGAAGCTGGTTTCTTTTTAACCAAAGTAAATGTAGTAAAACAAACTACTTCTACTGTTTTTGCTGGAATTGATAGCGGTTTTAACCATTTAATTCGACCAATGCTTTATGGTTCTCAACACCATATCGAAAATATTTCTAATCCAAAAGGAAAAGAACGCTTCTATTCTGTAGTAGGTTACATCTGTGAAACGGATACTTTTGCAAACAATAGGCGAATTGCAGAAATTAAAGAAGGAGATATTCTTTCATTCCACAACGCTGGAGCTTATTGTTTCTCAATGTCTTCAAACTACAATTCCCGATATAAACCCGCCGAAGTTTTGTGGCTAAATGGAAAAGGACATTTGATTCGTGCTCATGAAAAATTTGAAGATTTACTTCAAAATCAAATTGCTCTACAAATAGAAGTAACTGCATAATATATAAATCCCATTTGAAAAAATGGGATTTTTTCATTTATGTTTTATATATTTAAAAAATTCTTAACCTAGATCAAAAATAAGCTGACTTATATTTGATCTCTTTTAAAATACTAAATATGAACAGACGGAATTTCTTCAAAAATGGATCGCTTTTTGCCCTCGGAACGACCCTACTCAATCCATTTGAAAGTGCTGCAAATGAATTTGACTTAACTAGTTTTCACAAAAATAAGAAAGCAAAAAACATCATAATTATCGTAAGTGATGGGATGAGCATCGGTACACTAAACATGACTGATCTTTATTTAAATAGAAAAACAGGAAAAGGAAGTAATTGGTTGCAGTTGTACAAAGATAAAAAAGTAAGTCGTGCTATGATGGACATGGCATCAGCTTCATCTATTGTCACTGACTCAGCTGCCGCAAGTTCTTCATGGGGATGCGGCTATCGAGTAAAAAATGGATCCTTAAATATAGGAACTAACGGTGAAGAATATTTACCCATTTGGCAAAAATTTCAAAAAGCAGGAAAAATGGCGGGCTGTGTAACAACAGTTCCTGTAACACATGCAACACCAGCTGGATTTTGTATATCCTCAAAAAGCAGGAACAGTCAGGAAGGAATAGCAGAACTTTATTTAGATTTAAAATTTGATGTTATGTTGGGTGGTGGCGAAAACTACTTCTCTGCTGATATTCGAAAAGACAAAAGAGATCTTTATAAAGAATTCAAAGATAAGGGTTTTACTGTGGTCAAAAACAAAGCTGAAATGTGGTCTAGTGATAACAGCAAACCTATTTTGGGTGTGTTTGACAAAGAAGGCCTTCCTTATTCAAAAGACAGAGAAAGTAGCAAAGAACTAACCAATAGCATCCCTACTCTTGCAGAAATGACACAAAGAGCTATTGATAAAATGAAGAATCATCCAAAAGGATTTGTTTTGCAGGTAGAAGCAGGGAAAGTAGACTGGGCAGCTCATGGAAATGATGTAGCTGGTTTAATTTACGATCAAGTCGCACATGATGAGGCTATAAAAGTTGCTATAGATTTTGCCGAAAAAGATCAAAACACACTAGTGATAATAACATCTGACCATGGTAATGCCAACCCTGGTATAGTATATGGAAAAGAAGCCAATGATAACTTTGATAGTATCCAAAAATATACTCAAACAAATGATTGGATTTTAAATGGTATAGGAAAAGAAACTAGTGTTGCTCAAGTCATTGAAAGAATTGAATATGCAAATAAAATACTTTTAAAAGAAGAAGAAGCAAAAGAAATCCTAAGCTATTATACCAATATAAAATTAGAGGATGGATTATACAATCCAAGACATTTGCCCCTTAAAGTATTGGGAGATATTCAAAAAAAGCGCAACTCTGTAGGTTGGATCAGTACAGACCATTCAGCTGATTATACTGAACTAGCAATGTTTGGACCAGGAAGCCAATTATTGGCACCATTCATAAAAAACACTGATTTACATTATTTGATGTTGCAAGCAGCTGAAATTGAGAATAAATTTTAAAACAAAAAACTCCTGAAATTATCAGGAGTTTTTTGTTGTTAATACAGAATTTAATTTTTCTTCAAAAGTTCTTCTAGCACTTCTGCTTCAGTACCATTAGGAAAAGTAATTTTAAGCATTTTAGATAAAGTAGGAGCGATTGATGTGATATAGACTTTTTTATAAGATTCCCCTTTGGGAACATGCCAACCATAAAAGAGTAATGGAACATTAGTATCATAACTATTGGGGGTGCCATGTGTCGTTCCAGTTTCATTGTATTCCATAAAACCCGTTTTTTGAACTAAAACTAAATCACCATTCTGTTTAGGGTCAAATCCTTTAAATATAAAATCCAAATAATAATCCCCACCTGATGAAGCCAAAATTTCTTGATCAGTATACACTCTCTTTACATGAGGAAATTCCAAAATAAAAGCTTTAAAAGTCTGTTTGACAATGTTTAAATCTAACCCTTTAGTTTTAACTAAATCTCTATTTAAATAGACATTATAATTAGAATAATTTGATATTAAGCTTACGCCATAATTTGCCATTGAAAACTTTTCAAGAGATTTAAAAGTTTCTTTTGAAGGTACATTCGTAACATCATACTTGCGATCTTTTAAAAAGATAGGGTTTTCTGCAGCAGCATGATCTGCTGTCAAAAACAATAAATAATTATCCTTACCCACGTTTTTATCAAGATAATCAAACATCCTTGCCAAGGTCAAATCTAATCGCAAATAAGTATCTTGAATCTCCATCGATCTTGGGCCAAAAGTATGCCCTACATAATCCGTTGAAGAAAAACTAACAGCTAAAAAGTCGGTATCATTATCTTTTCCTAAATTCTCACCTTCAATAGCCTGCAAAGCGATATCTGCTAACAAATCATTCCCAAAGGGTGTTGTTCTTAGAATATCTGCACCAGATTCTTTGTATAATTTATTCAAATCATAAGAAAAAATGGGGGCTTTAGACTTATCTATTCTACCTTCGTATACATTATCATCAGGAAGACTCTCATTATAATCAGCTGCTGGCTTTAACAAATCCCATCCCTTCTGAATGTAGTTTATATAACGTTTTTCTGTGTTAAACTTGGTAACCCAATCAGGCATTTTATCTCCATAAAAAGAACTCGAAATAAAATCACCAGATTTACTAAACCAAAAAGCCCAATTTGCAAAATGCCCTGCTGGTAAAATAGCACCTCTATCTTTTATACTCAAACCAATAACTTTGCCTTTAAAATTTGTTGCCATTCGCAACTCATCTGTCACAGTTGTTGCGAAAAGATTTTTTGGAGACATCATTCCTTCTTTTTCAGTTCCAACAACCAATGTTTTTACTGAGTCATCATCCGTACAGTATCTGTTTTTACCTGTTTCACGAATATACCAATCATTACCAATTACACCATGTGTAGCAGGAGTAGTTCCTGTATAAATTGAAGCATGTCCAGGAGCAGTATATGTAGGTACATAATTATAATTCATATTATAAAATGCATATCCATTATTCATCAATCGTTTAAAACCATCTTGAGAATAATCATCATAAAAACGATCTAAATATTCGGCTTTCATTTGATCTACCACTATCCCAATGACAAGCTTTGGACGTTGCTGACCAAAGGAAACAAAGAAAGCTAACAAGACTACTAATGCAAAAACTTTTTTCATAAATAAATATTTTACACAAATTTAAATCATATTATCAAGAAAGTTAAATAAAATGACATTTTAGTCAACTTAGCTAGAAATAAACGCACAAAAAACCCCTTCATCATCTGATGAAGGGGTTCTTTAAAGAAAGGCGGCGACATACTCTCCCACAAATTGCAGTACCATCTGCGCAGGCGGGCTTAACTTCTCTGTTCGGAATGGGA
>NZ_JBCGDP010000035.1:0-22169 GCF_038739875.1 Flavobacterium polysaccharolyticum | reverse complement strand
AATCCCATTAAAAAATTAATCACAAAGGAAAAACGCTTATAAAAGGAAGATTAAAATCCAATTATAAGCGTTTTTTTTATCTAAAAACGAGGTCTATCAAAATTGACGTGGTTTTTCAGTGGCTCTCGAAAAAGTTGTCTCTTTTTTTATATTCACTTTGGAAGTTACATGATCTTCAATAGTACCTCTTGGTTCAATTCTAGTGCCGTTTCGTGTTCAAAGAAAATAGCTTTTCTATCAAAAGCGGCTTTAATTAAAAAACGGCTTCCTTTAAAATAAGATTGTTTTACCACAGCTTTCACTGTTCCAACAGGAGAGACCTTTAATTGATGCGGATACAGCAATACTTGTTCATCCTCACCCTCAATAGGCATTAATTGTGACATTTTTAATTCATTTACTTCTCCAAATAAAGAAGCTACGTATTTGTTAATCGGAAATTGATAAACGTCTGCCGAAGGCGCTTTTTCAATTACTCTTCCTTGTTGCAGGACGATGGTTTCATCTGAAAAAGATAAAGCATCGGTACTGTCATGGGTAGCAATAATACACGTAATTTCTTTTTTCTTTAAATAAGCAAATAAATTACGACGCAAGGCATTTTTTCTAAAATTATCAATGTGGCTAAACGGTTCATCTAACAATAACACCTGAGGTTCTACTGCTAAAACCTTGGCCAATGCTACTCGTTGTTGCTGTCCTCCACTCAAATCTTTGGCGCGTTCTTTGGCATACTCTGTCATTTCGACCATTTCGAGTAATTCTTGAACACGCAATTTTTTTAAAGGCATAAACCCGTTGGATAAAAACTTACCTACATTTTCTGCAACTGTTTCATAAGGCATCAAATCAAAATCTTGAGCCAGATATTTCATAAAGGGCATTCCAGGAATCAAGTTGTATTTGGGTCCTAGTACGCGTGTCTTATTAAAGAAAATTTTTCCTTCATTTAAATCATAGATCCCATAAATAAGTTTCAACAAAGTACTTTTGCCACAACCGCTCTCGCCAATTAATGCAATATTTTGTCCTTTTTCTACGGTAAAATCAACATTCTGAATAATCGCTTTGTCTGTATAAGCGAAGGAAATATTTTGAACTTCAAGCATTATTTATTGTATCATTAATAAAAAACAAAGATAGTGGCTTTAGAAAAAATAAGCTGTTGAAAATTTCATTTTATATAAAAAAAAGCTGTCTCCAAAGAAACAGCTTTTTAGTTTTCTTTTCTAAATCGAATTATTGACCATTTTTGGCATCTTGAATCATTTTGGCATTGGCAGTAATCGCAAATTCTACTCTACGATTTTTAGCCATACCTTCTGGCGTATCATTCGGAGCGATAGGATCTGCAATTCCAAAACCTGAGGTTTTAAATCGGCTGGCTGCTAATCCTTTTCCAATTAAATACATCTTAACAGATTCGGCTCTTTTTTCAGAAAGGGTCAAATTATATTCTGGTTTTCCAGAGCTATCGGTGTATCCAAAAATTTCGATATTGGTATCGCCGTATTCTTTAAAAACAGGAATAAGTTTATTAAGGTTGGCTTGTGCTTGTGGAGTTAGACTTGATTTATTGGTATTAAATCGCACCGCATTTTCATTCAAAGTGAAGTGTATTCCTTCTCCTACACGTTCTACTTCTGCACCTGGCAAAGCTTGATTAATCTCTCTCGCTTGCTTGTCCATCTTATTTCCGATCAAAGCTCCTGCACCACCACCAACGGCGGCTCCAATAGCAGCACCTAATGCCGCATTTCCTCCTTTTCCTAAATTGTTACCCAATATTCCTCCAATAAGTGCACCAGCAGCAATACCAATTCCAGCTCCTTTTTGCGTGTTATTAGCATTCTTTACTGAGTTACAAGCTGTGAAAAAACTACTTAAGAGAAATAACGCACTTAAGCTTAGTATAGTGATTTTTTTCATGTGTTCTAAAAATTAGTTAGTTTTTTTAAAATGATAAACAATATCTTTTTGCTGTCCTGCTACATCAATTTTGTCGATAAGTTCAAAAGTAGTCTCTGTTTGATTGGCTACTTTCAACAAAAATCCGGATTGAACGGTTTTAGCCTTCACGCCTGCCTCAACAATCTTAAGGACAAACATTCCTTCTTTATTAATACTCCATACAATAGGCGAAGAAAACGAAGGACATCCTGCACTAGTCAATGCCATACTACCCTTGTTGTTGTTGGAAATGAAATTCCAAGTACTACCAATAAAGCATTTAGAATCTGCAATATTGAATGAATTTACTTTTAAAAACTCAGAACCAGGGTACGTAACATCTGTAATTTGCCAATTCCCTTTAATGGCAACTTGTGATTTTTTATCCAACTTAGTTGCTGCAACGGGAGCTGCGGGGCCAACTGCTGGGACACTTGATTTACATGCAAAAAGCAAAAAAACAAAGGTGCCCAATAGAATAAATTTCCTCATAACTATAACAAATTTGAAATTAATATTTTGACAAAGGTACAACTCAAAAAATGGCTTTAACACGAATATTTCTGTTTTTTACAAAAAAATAACAGTCGTGACATTTTGTCATTTTTATGACAAATGGTATCCTATTTGAAATAGAGTTAGCATCAAATTCAACTTAAAATACTATTATAATTATGACAACAGGTAAAATTAATGTTTCGGTAGAAAACATCTTTCCCCTAATCAAAAAGTTTTTATACAGTGATCACGAAATTTTCTTGCGTGAATTGATTTCAAATGGAACCGATGCTACTCTAAAATTAAAGCACCTAACCAGTATCGGAGAGGCTAAAGTAGAGTATGGCAATCCAATCATTGAAGTTAAAATTGACAAAGAGGGGAAAAAAATTCACATCATTGACCAAGGTCTAGGAATGACGGCTGATGAAGTGGAAAAATACATCAATCAAGTTGCTTTTTCTGGAGCAGAAGAGTTTTTGGATAAATACAAAGATTCTGCTAAAGACTCTGGAATTATTGGACACTTCGGATTAGGATTTTACTCCGCTTTTATGGTGGCTGAAAAAGTAGAAATCTTCACTAAATCATATAAAGACGAACCGGCTGCACACTGGACCTGTGACGGTAGCCCAGAATTTTCTTTGGAACCAGCAGACAAAACAGATCGCGGTACTGAAATCGTATTGCACGTAGCAGAAGATTCTTTAGAATTTTTGGAAGAAAGCAAAATCAGAGAGTTATTGAACAAATACAACAAGTTCATGCCTATTCCAATTAAATTTGGAACTAAAACTGAAACACTTCCTAAGCCAGAAGATGCTCCTGAAGATTATACAGCAGAAACTATCGAAGTTGACAACATCATCAACAATCCAAATCCAGCTTGGACCAAACAACCTGTAGATTTAAAAGATGAAGATTACAAAAACTTCTATCGTGAATTGTATCCAATGCAGTTTGAAGAGCCATTGTTTCATATTCACTTAAATGTTGATTATCCTTTCAACTTAACTGGTATTTTGTATTTCCCAAAATTAGGGGCTGATTTACAAATCCAAAAAGATAAAATTCAATTGTTCCAAAACCAAGTTTACGTAACTGATAACGTAGAAGGTATTGTTCCAGAATTTTTAATGATGCTTCGCGGAGTGGTAGATTCTCCAGACATTCCATTGAACGTTTCTCGTTCTGGATTGCAAGCGGATGGTGCAGTGAAGAAAATTTCGAACTACATCACCCGAAAAGTTGCAGATAAGTTGAAATCATTGTTCAACGAAAACAGAGCTGATTTTGAAGCCAAATGGAACGATATCAAAATTGTATTGGAGTACGGAATGCTTTCTGAAGACAAGTTCTATGAAAAAGCTGGAGCCTTTGTATTGTATCCAACGGTAGATGATAAATATTTCACTCTTGATGAATTGAAAGAAGCCATTAAAGAAAACCAAACGGACAAAGATGGTAAATTGGTGGTATTGTATGCTGGAAACAAAGAAGCACAACACTCTTATATCGAAATTGCAAAAGATAAAGGGTATCAAGTATTGTTGCTAGATTCTCCAATCATTCCTCACTTGATTCAAAAATTAGAATCAGACAATAACGGACTAACTTTTGTTCGTGTAGATTCTGATCACATTGATAATTTGATCAAAAAAGAAGAAACTACAATTTCTAAATTATCTACAGAAGAACAAGAAAGTTTGAAAACGGTAGTTGAAACTATTGTTCCTAAACAAACGTATACGGTTCAATTAGAAGCTTTAGATAGCAATACAGCTCCATTCATCATCACGCAACCAGAATTCATGCGCCGTATGAAAGAAATGAGTCAAACCGGTGGCGGTGGAATGTTTGGAATGGGTAATTTCCCAGAAATGTACAATTTAGTGGTGAACACCAATTCAGATTTGGCTACTAGTATCTTGAACAACGAAGACAAAACGGTTCAAGAAAACTTGGTAAAACAAGCCCTTGATTTGGCTAAATTATCTCAAAACTTATTAAAAGGAGAAGCTTTGACTGCCTTTGTAAAAAGAAGTTTTGAAATGATAAAATAAACCATTTTTTTATTATAATAATCAACCTGCAAATCAAGATTTGCAGGTTTTTTTTGCTTTCTTCTCAGAAAAACAGAACTTTTACAACTGTTTAACTGAACCGAAAATTGTGTATTTTTATTGAGAAATTTCAAAGCTCTCAAAACATGTACAAACAAGCTTCCAACGATTATTTCCTACCTTCTTTTTTAAAATCAACTCCCATAAAAATTGCATTAGTAGCTTTTATTTATAATGCCCTAGCCTTTATTAGCTATCAAATTACAGTTACTCCAGACAACATCGCTCCAATTTACACCGCAGCTGGATTTGCATTAGCCTCGGTTTTAATTATGGGTAGAAAAACATTAATTGGCGTTTGGATTGGATCAGTGATCGCCAATCTGTTTTCTTTTTGGGACACCAGCCAAATGCTTGAAATATCATTAATCTCAACCATTTTATCAGCAGTTTTGGTAGCTTGTGGTGTTACATTAGGTGCAGCTTTAGGAGCGTATTTTATTAATCTTTTAAACAAAGGGACTTATCCTTTAAAGACAGGCTGGAGTGTCATTATATTTTTGGCAATTAGTGTATTTTATTCGGCTATCTGTTCTTTACTTGGAGTAAGTGCCATATCACTTTTTGAACTAAGTGTTCCAAATCATTTCATATTCAATTGGACTATTTGGTGGCAAGGGGACCTAATTGGAACGATTATCCTAACGCCATTTTTAACCTCTTGGCTGTACCGTTATCATATCAAAATTATCGCCACTTCGCTAATAGAAGCTTTGTCCTTAGGATTGGTTACTATCCTTATCTGTGTTTTGGTAGCTTTCGATCATGCAGATGACCAATACCTATTGATCATCGTTTTACTTTGGGCAACTTTCCGTTTCAGAATTCGAGGCGTTTCTATTCTAGCTGCATTGTTTGCACTATTATCGACTATATACGGAAGTTTGGGCTATGGTTCAGTTGCCATGACAACACCAGAAGCGTCATTGGTATATATAAATTCCTTCTTCGGGTTAAGCACCATAGTCGCTTTGATAATGGCAGGCTTTTATTCTGACTATTTACATAAAAAACTCGACAAAGCAAATGCATAATTATTAAGAATAACTAGAGTCCATAAACCTAAAGAAAATTGAGTCCAACATCAACTATAATCATTGCAACTATGAAAAAAAAAGACGCTAAATATTTTTTCAATGCCATTGCAAAAGGAGACATAGCTACTGTAAATAGACTTATCAATGAAGATTCAGAATATTTAACTACGTGTAATTTTGCTCCTCCAAAAAAAGACGATGGTCAATCAGGACTACAACTTTCTTTTAAAACAGGAAATTTTGAAATTGCAGAGCTTTTAATCGAAAAAGGAGCAGATGTAAACTTTATGGAAACTTCAGCTATTAATGACTGGACAGCTCCCGTTCTTCATGATTGTATCAGAGCAACCATTTTTAATTCCTTTACCTTAGAAAAAGATACCAAAAGATTTCATAAAGCTTTTCAATTACTACAAAAAATGGTAAACCTAAATGCCAATCCAAAATCAACCGATTCATATGGCAATAACTGTTTACATAGAGCAATACTTGATTCTAGACAAATGCTAGACAATCCAAGTACAGATTTCACAAACAACATTTTAGTTCAACAACTCCAAAGTGTTTTTACCGAACTATTAAAAGCAGGTGCTGACATATATGAAGTTAGCGAAAAAAGAGAAAGCGCAAAAGAAATGTACTTAAACTTTCGATTAGACAAATACAAGCTCATTCCTTTGGGGTAAAGTTTCCTAAGCAATACAAAATAAAATTTTCTTTTATAGTCTGATAGTAAATGAACTAACTGTACTTTAAAATACTGTTTTTTATCCAAATAACTTCAAAATAAATTTTATAGTTATTGTATGGCTATGTCATTCCTTTTACTATTTTTGAAGCACCCAAACCTTAAAAAACGATACTATGAAAAATGTAAAACTGGCACTACTAACCATAATTGTAGCCACTTTTTATCTTACTTCCTGTACCAAAGATGAAGTAGTAAATGCAACAGACACCAACACAGTAGTAGCTTCGGCCACTATTGATGCAATCAACGAACTGGATTTTAAAACCGGAACACAAGTAACCTTCGAAAATTCTTTATCGAAATCAACTAAATCAACAGTAAATTCTTTGGTAGGAGCTTGTGCCACTATCAACGTAGACAACTTAACACCTAATGTTTTTCCAAAAGTTATAACCATAGACTTTGGAACGGGTTGTACTACTAACAACATTACTCGAAAAGGAAAATTGAAAATTACTTTGTCTGGTTTAGTAAGTACTCCAAAAGCTACCATGAAAATAGAACGCGAAAACTATTATGTAAACGGATTAAAAGTAGAAGGAACAATAGTATATGTAAATGAAACCGTAACCCCTAATATTCCTCAATGGAGCAAAACCATTACCAATGGAAAACTTACCAACTTAGAAGGAATAGTGTTCTTGAACGCTGGGACACATACGATCAAACAAACTGAAGGAGTCGGTACTCCATTAGTACTTTCAGACAACACCTACGAAATGACACAAGGAAATCATACCGTAAGCAAAGAAAACGGACCAAACTTAACACTAACAGTAGCGGAGTCTTTAGTAAAAAAATACGATTGTAATTATGTTTCAAAAGGAAAACTAACCGTAAAAGGCACCTTATTGAACGGGACAATTGATTACGGTAATGGGGATTGCGACAACAAATTTACCTATACCCATGAAAATGGTTTAGTTTTTAATTTGACGATGTAATTCCATACTTAGCTTCAAAAAAAACTTCGTTTCACTACTGAAACGAAGTTTTTTTTTTGAAACGAAACCAAACTTATCCGACCTTTGTAAAAAAAAAGATGACCCTACAAATAGAAACCCCAGCACTACTATTCTCTGCAACTTCCTTGATTTTATTGGCTTATACTAATCGTTTTTTAACTTTAGCCACAATCATTCGTGGGTTAAAAAAAGCCTACAAAGAGAAAGAGAACAGCATGATTTTGTTAGAAATAAAAAATCTAAATTTGCGGTTAACGCTAATTCGGTACATGCAAATGGCAGGCGTAATGAGTTTATTTCTATCTGTTTTCGCCATGTTATTGCTGTATCTTAACCAACAAATTGCTGGGATTTACTTATTTGGTTTTAGTTTATTGGCTTTACTGCTTTCCTTAGGACTATCGTTTTGGGAAATCAACATTTCGGTGGGTGCTTTGCGATTGCACCTAAGTGATTTGACTCAAAAAGAAAAAACAAAAGACTATCCCGCTAATACAATCGACAAATAAATTGGCATTCCGAAAGTAATATTGAAAGGGAACGTAACTGCTAAAGCCATTGGCAGAAAAATACCCGGATTTGCCTTAGGTACGGCAATTTTCATTGCTGCTGGAACTGCAATATAAGATGCACTAGAAGCTAGTACGGCAAATATGAAGCGATTCCCAATATCTGTTGTAACATATTGACTCAGGTAAGCAACAATACAACCATTGATCAATGGAATAATGATGGCAAAGAAAAAACTGAACCAACCACTTTTAAAGAAGTCACCTAGTTTTCTACCACTTACAATTCCCATATCAAGTAAGAATATTGCCAAAAACCCTTTAAAAATATCTGTTGTAAAAGGTTTGATTCCTAAAGCAGCTTTATCACTAGCCAGCAAACCAATTATTAAACTACCTATAATTAACAATACACTTCCATTCGTAAATGAATGTTTAATAACCTCAGATAATTTAGATGGCTGTTCAGTAGCGCTTTTTTTACTATACATTCTGATCAAAATTACACCCACAATAATTGCTGGAGCTTCCATAAGTGCCATAACCGCGACCATATGTCCACTAAAACTATGACCTTGCATCTCTAAAAAAGAAATCGCCGTCACAAAAGTAACCGCACTCACAGAACCATAGGCCGCAGCAATAGCGCCTGAATTGTCTATGCTAAATTTTTTCTTTAAGATGAAAAAAGTGTATAAGGGTATCAAAACAGAAACTGCCATTCCAAATATAATGGACCAGAATATATCAATATTGATTTCGCTATGCGCCAACTCCTGCCCTCCTTTAAACCCTATAGAAAACAAAAGGTAAAGAGAAATAAACTTGGAGGTATTATTTGGAATTTCTAAATCACTTTTTAAGTATACGGCTATGATTCCGAGTAGAAAGAAAAGCAATGCAGGATTAGTAACGTTTTCAATTAATAAGTCTAAATTCATAGGTTTTGCTTTGTTTTTTTTAAAATTTATACTGCTGAGGCTCTTTGCAACTTGTCGTTGATGGCTACCCCAATGCCTTCGTTAGGAACTTTTTCGACTATAATAACATCAATAGGCTGAGCATCCATTTCATGAAGTGTTGCATACAATCGATTGGCAGCTTCTTCTAAACTACCATTGCTAGACAATTTTTTTTGATAATGAATAGCTGGGTGGTTATATTGCTTGCAGAAAGACACCACACCTACCCTTTTTTTAGTGAGATTTGTAAGTGTTTTTTCAACATCGTCTGTAAAAATTGTACTAGTAGAAGGCGCATAATGCTTGGATAACATCCCAGGTGCTATAGGAGCTACATCATCTTTGGTAAAAACTTTTAAAGACCCAACTATTGCTTCAATATCCGCTATTGATGTAGCACCTACTCGATACAAAACAGCTTGGTCTTCTTCAAATCCAACAATCGTAGACTCGATACCTTGCGAACATGCTCCCCCATCTAAAACATGTACTAAACTGGAATCAAAATAATTCGCAACATGTGCTGCTGTGGTGGGACTGATTGATCCAAAAGGATTCGCACTTGGAGCAGCTAAAGGAAAATCCAACTGATTTAAAAGTGCCAGCGCAACAGGATGATTGGGTACGCGAACTGCAACTGTATCCTTACCAGCAGTTATCAAATCAGAAATGTTATTTTGTTTTTTAAGAACCAATGTTAATGGTCCAGGCCAAAATGTTTCAGCTAGCAATCTCGCTTTATTTGGTATATTCGCAGCAACTTTTTCTAATTCGGTATACGATTTCAAATGAACAATCAAAGGATTGTACATCGGTCGATTCTTTAACTCAAAAATACTTCGGATGGCTTTTTCACTATATATATTTCCAGCCAAACCATAAACGGTCTCAGTAGGAATAGCTACTACTGATTCCTTTTGTAGCAATTGTATTGCCTTTGTTAAATCTTTAGTATTACTCATTCTTTAAGGATTACAATAATTACAAAAACCTGGATCCTCTGTTTTTTTATGCTTCGGATACCAATCTTCTTGGGTATAACAACACTTTTTACAACTATAAATATGACTCAATACCGAGGATGTAGCACTCCCGCACCAAGAACAAGGCAGACCTGTTTTGACATCTGTTATGGTAAATCCTGGAGTTTGACATTCTGGACACAAGGACTGAACGTTTTGAACCAATTGTTTTGTAGCCATACTAATGATTTCCATTCGGGTAGGATTGTACAAAGCTCTCATATCTGTTTCAACAAATACCGAATGATAATTCGATTGTATAGCATGAAAACTTTCCAATAGCACTTTCTCAGAAAGTATACCTTTTACCATTCCTTCAGTACTTTCCTGACTACTTCTCAAAATCAATCCGTGCGTCGGAAAATCTACTTGTGAGGCAAAATCGAGAAGATCCTTTTCACATTCAACAACCTTCCCTGCAAAATTGGTTTTAAAACTTACTGCTCTGCCGATAATCTCCAAATTATGAAGTCGATCAATTAAAACAACCAATTCGTCGTCTGCTGTTGCAAAATAGGCAGAAGGATGAGGACCGAATGAACCTTCGGAGGCCACTGCCAAATCACAATCTGTGGCAACAATTGCTGCTAAACATTTCTGACGCGCCACGGTCAAGGCATCAGAAACTCTAGTTATTTCTCCTGAAAAAGTACCAAAAATATCGGTATCAAAATCTTTTGGCGTGGTGCAAATAACACCTAAGCCTTTCTCTAAAATAGGAGCCATCACCTGCTCTTTATGATGCATAGTGGCAATCACAAGCTGACGCCCTTTGAAACTATTTAGCGTTGTCCAACTCAATTTTAATTTGACTAGTGATTTTTAATTTTGAGCCGTTATTTTCTGCTTCCTCTAATAATTCTTGAATTTGCAACTGTACTTCTTGCAACTCTGAAATTCTTTTCTTGGAGTTGGTAGCATCTTTATCGAATCGAATTTCATTACTGAAACTCTCCAAAGAATGATAATTAATCTTATTGTTAATCAAAGGGAATAGCACTTTGGCTGCTCCAGCGGGAGTAAATTCTCCATCAATTAATTGAAACTGGAAGTCTTTTTCCATAAAAAGGGTCATTTTAATTAAAGTTTATATTTTAAATCTTTCAATATCTGTGTACCACAAAGGATACCAATTACTAACAGTACACTAAAAAAGGAATTCTCAGGTTCTAAAAAAGCAAAGACTAGCACAACAAATAACACAATAAGTACTGCCGTTAATTTCACTTTTTGAAAGAATGTCAACTCTTGATGGTTCATAATTTTATTTTTTCTGTGGCAAAATTCAATAAATCAAATCATTAATTTTTATTTATATTTGTAATAAACATCATTAAATATTTTTATGAACTATACGCTCCACCAATTACAAGTATTTCTAAAAGTAGCACAATGTCAAAGCATTACTAAAGCGGCTGAAGAACTGCATTTAACCCAACCCGCTGTTTCTATTCAGCTCAAAAATTTTCAAGACCAATTTGAAATTCCGCTAACAGAAATTATTGGCAGAAAACTGTATGTGACTGATTTTGGAAAAGAAATTGTACTAGCCGCCGAAAAAATCATCAACGAAGTACACGCCATCAACTATAAAATGCAAGCCTATCAAGGAAAATTGAGCGGAAGACTAAAGATTTCTATTGTCTCTACCGGAAAGTACATTATGCCTTATTTTCTAACCGACTTCTTAAAATTGCATCCCGATGTAGAATTAATTTTGGATGTAACCAATAAATCTAAAGTGATTAAGAGTTTAGAAAAAAATGAAGTCGATTTTTCTTTGGTTTCTATTTTACCCGAGACTTTAACCGTCAATCGAATAGAGTTAATGCCCAATCGCTTGTTTCTAGTTTCGAACTCAGCTACCGAGTTTCCAGAAAAAATATACGACAAAAACATTTTAGAAAACATTCCAATCATTCTACGAGAAATGGGATCCGGAACCCGACAAAGTATGGAGCAATTTATGCTTTTGAACAATTTGAATGTCAAGAAAAAACTAGAACTAACTAGTAATGAAGCCGTAAAACAAGCGGTCATTGCTGGATTAGGTTGTTCTATTATGCCTATTATTGGAATAAAAAATGAAATCACGACAGGTAATCTTCAAATCATTCCTGTGCGTGGCTTACCCATACAGTCTACTTGGAATTTAATTTGGCACAAAAACAAAAATTTCTCTCCAATAGCCAAGGCCTATCTTGCGTTTTTAGAGGAATACAAACAAGACATCATCAAAAGTAAATTTGATTGGGTCAATTCCTTTTAATGCTTAATTAAACTTTTATCAACCGCTTGAGTCTTACCTGAAATAGATTCGACTATGAAAAAAGAGTTTCTTTGGTCTCAACGACTAGGTTTTAGCAATCAACAAGCCCTTGCGATTCAAAAATTAGGAATGGAACATTTTCTTCAACAATCGTTTCAAGCGCCTTTCAATACCAGCACACCTGCATTACTTTCTGACAGTCCAAAGTCATTAGAGGATCTCAAAAAAACTAGACAAACCAGAAAAGAAGATTCAGAAGCTGGTAAAGAATTGCTAAAAAAAGAAATCCAAACCTCAAATGAATTAAAAGCTTGGTGGATTGATGAAATGAAAACAGCCGATTTTCCGTTGAGAGAAAAGATGACACTTTTTTGGGAGAATCATTTTGTTACAGCTTATCAAAAAGTCAAAGTCAATTATTGGATTTTCCAAAAGAACCAACTCCTTAGAGAAAATGCTTTTGGCAATTTTAAAACATTGACAAAAAAAGCAATGCAAACTAATGCAATGGTGCGCTACCTCGATAATGTTGACAACAAAAAAGGGAAATTAAACGAAAACCTGAGCAGAGAACTTCTAGAACTTTTTACTCTCGGCATAGGGAATTACTCTGAGGCCGACATAAAAAATGGAGCCAAAGGATTGGCAGGATTAGGAATTGGAGAAACCACAGCGATGTATCGCCGATTTTTAGAAGACAATGAACCCATTGAATACCTTGGTAAAAAAGGAATTTTAAAACTGGATGAAATGGTAGATGCTATTTTTGATCACCCAAAAATCCCCTATTTACTAACGCAAAAAATGCTAAAATGGTTCCTTTATGACGAACCTAAACAAGAATTAGTAACCTATTATGGTGATTATTTCAGAAAAGTCAATTTTGAAATTAAACCATTGTTAGTCAAAATATTTTCGGAACAATATGCTAAAAACGATACTGGAGGTTCGAAAATTAAAAATCCATTAGAATACATCCTATTGCTTACTAGTGAATTAAAAACTCAAAGACCAGAATCTACCACTATTGCTTTTTTCTTAAAACAACAAGGTATGGATTTGTTCAATCCACCCAATGTAAAAGGATGGGACGGCGGAAAAAGTTGGCTTACCTCTCAAATATACTTACAACGAAACAATGTTGCCGATTTGCTTTGTAGCGGAAAAAGTATTCCGAGACCAAAACAAGAGAGAGAAAATACATTAGATAAAAAGCAGACATTATCTATTTCATTGGAATGGAACAACAAAGGAACAAACAAAGAAATCATAAAAGAACTGACTGACCGATTGTTGTTTTCTACCGATGCCTCTTTGCAACAAGACCTTGAAAAATTACTAAAGTACGATTTTGACCCCCAATCGCTTGGAGCTAATAACGCTGTACTTCGGCTTTTTAATGCTATCATAAAATCACCTGAATTTCAACTTATTTAAATCCAAGTTATGAACAGAAGAAATTTTTTAGCGCTAACAGGAACTTTTACAGGAGGAACATTGATTCTTCCTCAGTTTCTTCACGCCTTTGGCACACAACAACTTGTTACAGGAAATGAATGCGTGATTTTTATTCAGTTGAATGGCGGAAACGACGGACTCAATACTTACATTCCTTATCAAGATGAATTGTACTATCACCATCGTCCAGCAATTGGGATCCCAAAACAAAACGTTATTGCTGGAAATAACGGAATGGGTTTCCATCCTGCGCTAAAGGATTTTGCTAAAATGCAACAAAATGGTGATTTAACGGTCATCCAAAATGTAGGATATGCTAATCCTGTTCGCTCTCATTTTAGAAGCCAAGAAATTTGGCAAACTGCTCCAACTAATCAAGAATACCTCAGTCAAGGTTGGCTTGGACGCTACTTAGATTTGCAATGCAATGACCACCAACCCACAGCAGGAATCAACATCGATACTATTGATACATTAGCATTAAAAGGCGAAGACCCCAACAGTATTACAGTAAAAGACCCCAATCGGTTCAACAGCCGTAACGCTGCAGAAACCAAAGATCAATTATCTAACAACCCACAATTGGATTTTGTTCGAAAAATTGCCAATTCTGTTACAGAAGGCGCCGATGCCATACAAGATGCTCTCAAAAAAAGTACACCTTCTGAAGTTAGCTATCCAAAAACTGGTTTAGCCAAAAATTTAGAATGGATTGCTAAACTGATAAAAGGAAATTTGAATTCTAAAGTATACTATACCTCACTCGGAGGATTTGATACGCACGACAATCAATTGGCCATTCATCAAAATAAATTAAGCGAACTCAATGATGCCATTTTTAGTTGTTATAGTGATTTGAAAAAAGCACAAGTATTACAAAACACAACTATTGTGGTCTTTTCTGAATTTGGTCGCCGAGTAAAAGACAACGGAAAAGGAACCGATCACGGAACAGCAGCACCACTTTTTGTCATTGGTGGCGATACAAAAGGCAACGTTATTGGAAAAAATCCAAACTTGACAGATTTAGACGAAGGCGATTTAAAATACCAAATCGATTTTAGAAGTGTGTATTCCTCTCTTTTACAACAGAAATTGGCCTTTGACCCAACGAAAATCGGCATAAAAAATAGTCCCCTTCAAGGTTTATTCTAAACCAGTTGACCATTTAAGAATCGTTTCAAAAGAAATGCCGTATCTTTGCCCGCTTTTTAAAAATTAAAAAATGACAAAGAATCAAGTATTGAAAGGAGTTTTTCTAGTAGGATTAGGCGCAACGAGTTATGGAATGTTGGCTACTTTTGTAAAAATGGCCTATGATGAAGGTTATTCAACTCCAGAAGTAACGACTGCTCAATTCGTACTTGGTATTCTTGGTATGCTATTTATTAATTTATTTCAAAAAAACAAAAAAGGAAATACGGTTGTAAAAGCAACTTCTAAAAACATTTTCCAACTCATCGCCGCTGGGACTTCATTGGGAATGACGAGTGTTTTCTATTATTTAGCTGTAAAATACATTCCAGTTTCTATTGCTATTGTACTATTGATGCAAACCGTTTGGATGGGTGTAGTCGTAGAAATGACCATCGACAAAAAGTTACCAGCACTCAAAAAAATAATCGCAGTCATCATTGTCTTAATAGGAACTTTTTTGGCTACCAACGTAATGGCTACAACGGCTTCATTGGATTGGAGAGGAATTGTCTTAGGATTACTTGCAGCTGCATCTTTTACCGCTACTATGTTTACTGCAAATCATATTGCTAATCATATCTCATCTGCCCAACGAAGCTTATATATGCTGCTTGGTGGTGCCATCATCGTGTTTGGTTTTGCGCTAGTTACCCAAGTAGGTCCTTTTCAAATGGGGATTTTTATTAAATGGGGAATTGTTTTGGCTCTCTTTGGAACGATTATTCCGCCTTTGTTGATGAATGCAGGTTTCCCTCTTACTGGAATTGGACTTGGTAGTATAGTTTCTGCCCTTGAATTACCCGTTTCTGTAACAATGGCTTACATTCTTTTGAATGAAAAAGTAAACATCCTACAATGGTTGGGAATTGTTTTAATCATCGTTGCTATCATAATAATGAATACCAATTCTTCAAAAAAGTAATCAAAGCCAAAATATTTTTCAATAACACCATCAAACTGTTAATTTTTTTATAAATTCGTAACAAACAACTTGTTATGAATTCACCTTGGCATTTGTATGTAATGGCTTTTCTCTATATAATTGCTGGAATCAATCATTTTAGAGTTCCTCGTTTATATCAAAAAATCATACCTACCTATTTTCCTAATCCCTCTTTACTAAACTTTTTAAGTGGGGCAATCGAAATTGCTTTAGGAATTTCATTACTGTTTCCTCCAACTACACAATATGCTGCTTGGGGAATTATCCTGCTGCTATTTGCTGTTTTTCCAACACATATTTTTATGTTAACCAATCCAAAAGCGAGTATGGGACTTCCGAAATGGTTGCTATACCTGCGTTTACCCTTACAATTCCTACTGATGTATTGGGCTTACACTTATACCTTTTAATTTTTTTAAGAATTCACAACAAACCAGTAACCATATAAAAACTAAATACTTATGAAAAAACTATTTGCAGAATTTTTTGGAACATTTTGGCTTGTTTTTGGAGGTTGTGGTAGTGCTTTATTCGCTGCTGGCATACCTGATTTAGGAATTGGCTTTGCTGGAGTTGCTCTAGCTTTTGGTTTAACAGTACTAACAATGGCTTATGCAGTTGGTCACATTTCTGGTGGGCATTTCAATCCCGCTGTTTCTTTTGGTTTATGGGCTGGTGGACGATTTTCAGCCAAAGAACTAGCCCCTTACATCATCGCACAATGTGTTGGTGCTATAGCCGCAGCAGGAACATTGTACACTATTGCTTCTGGAAAAGTAGGTTTCGTAATCGACAATACCAAAGCTGGAGCTTTTGCTTCTAACGGTTTTGGAGCTTTCTCGCCTGATGGTTATTCTATGCAAGCTGCATTTATAGCAGAATTTGTTTTAACCTTATTCTTTCTATTGGTTATACTAGGCGCTACCGATAAATTTGCAAATGGAAAATTTGCTGGGGTTGCCATTGGTTTGGCTCTGACGCTAATTCATTTAATCAGTATTCCAATTACCAATACTTCTGTAAACCCTGCTCGTTCATTGTCACAAGCTATTTTTGTGGGAGGAGAACCTTTAGGTCAAATATGGTTATTTTGGCTAGCACCCATTTTAGGAGCAGTAGTTGCAGGTTTCATCTATAAAAATCTATTACAAGACCACTCAGAAGCATAAAAAATAATCTTTTATCAAAAAGAGAAAAAGAGCAAAAGCCTTGTTCTTTTTCTCTTTATTTTTACATTATGAAATCTCTTTTTGATCCTGAACCTATTGTTTTTGAAGTTCCAGACGCATCCATAATTTATTATCCCAATTTCTTCTCAACTGAAGAATCAGATATTCTTTTTAATACTTTACAAAAGGAAGTTCCTTGGCAACAGGACGACATCAAAGTCTATGGAAAAGTGTATCCACAACCCAGATTAACTGCGCTTTTTGGTAACGAAGGAAAATCCTATTCTTACTCGAATATTACTATGCATCCTCATAAATGGTCACCACTGCTTATGAGCATTAAAGAAAAAGTAGAAAAAACAACAGAAGCAATTTATTCTACGGTATTACTTAATTATTATCGTGACGGAAAAGACAGTAATGGATGGCATGCAGACAATGAAAAAGAATTAGGAACCAATCCCATCATAGCCTCATTGAGCTTTGGAGCAGAAAGAATGTTTCAACTCAAACACAATCATCTTGACAATCAAAAAATAAATTTAACTTTAGAAAATGGTAGTTTATTATTGATGAAAGGAACTACACAACATTTTTGGACGCATCAGATTCCAAAAACAACAAAACCAATTGGCCCTAGAATTAACCTAACTTTCAGAATTATTCCATAAAACCAAAAAAAACTTAATCAAATTTTATGAATGAAATTGTTTCTTATTTTACCAATATACCATCCTCGCATAGAAGTTTAATTCTTGTGGGCGGAATTACCTTTTTTTGGATCATTGAAAATACATTCCCTTTATTCCACTTCAACTACAAAAAATGGGAACATGCTCGAATCAATATCTTTTTTACATTAACAACCATTGTAATTAATTTTTGTTTGGCCTATCTTTTACTAAAAACAGCCGATTGGACAGTTGAGAATAATTTCGGTATCCTTCAAATACTACCAGAAATGCCACTATGGTTGTATGCAATTATTGGATTATTGCTATTGGATTTGATTGGAGCTTATCTTGTTCACCTTATTGAACATCGAACAAAAGTTTTGTGGCGTTTTCATCTCATCCATCATACAGATACTTGGATAGATACTACAACAGCCAATAGACATCACCCTGGAGAAAGTGTCATTCGTTTTGCTTTTACACTATTAGGAGTTTTTATCGTTGGAAGCCCAATGTGGATGGTCTTCTTATACCAAACATTATCGGTGGTGGCGACTCAATTCAATCATGCTAACATAGCCTTACCAAAAAAATTAGATGTTTTTTTAAGTTACTTCATTGTTTCACCTGATATGCATAAAACTCACCATCATTATAAGTTACCTTACACGGACAGTAACTATGGAAATATCTTTTCCGTTTGGGATCGATTATTTGGTACATTCAAAACCATGCAAAGAGAAGATATAATTTACGGCATAGACACCCATCAAGACCCAAAAGAACACAATGAGTTAAAAAACTTATTAAATATTCCTTTCCAAAAACACAGGTCTCCAGAAATTGATTAAGAAACAAAAAAAAGAAGCATTTTAATTAAAGTAATTATTATTTTTATTAATATTGGTATATCGTTAGATACCTATTTTATTAATCATTAACACCAATTTTGAATTAATTTTCATGTGATGAAAAAGAGTAACCGCAAAGAATTGAACTGGGAACAAACAGAAAAGCTTGTTACATTAGCCTTAGAAGAAAGAAATCCCTTCGAAATAATTAAAAAAGAATTCGGACTTTCTGAAAAAGAAGTATTAGAGTTTATGAAAAAGAAAATGCCTGCAGAAAAATATGAAATGTGGAAGAAGAAAGCAATTGCAAGTAAACCTAAACCTAAACCATTAAAAATAGATGATTTTGATGAAGATTTAGATGGCAAATATTACATTAAAAACAAATTAGATTAACTACATACATACCAACTCCTGCTTTAAGTAGGAGTTTTTTTTGAATTTAATATAAAAACAACACTAGGTATAATTCCATGTAACAAATACATGACTTTATAGACTAACGTAAAACTTAAACAAAAAAACATGAAAAAAATAATAGTCTCCTTAGCTTTGTCCTCTATACTGTTAAGTTGTAAATCTGGTATCTCGACAACAAACAAAAGTAAGCAGGAAGTTAAAGTTGCAATCAATCTTTCGGATGTAAAAGACGATAAAGTACAAGTAACTATTTACGCTCCAAAACTATCTTCTGATCAAATTACTTATAGTATTCCAAAAATAGTTCCAGGTACTTATTCTAATGACAATTATGGACGTTACATAGAGGATCTGAAAGCATTTGACGAAAAAGGAATACTATTAGATGTCAAAAAGATAGATGAGAATACTTGGGCTATTCAATCAGCAAAAAAATTAAGCAAAATCACATATTCTGTAAACGACACTTACGATACCGAAAAAGGTAGAGGTTTTGGTCAAGAAGATATTTTTTCTCCAGCTGGTACTAATATTGAAGCAGGAACCAATTTCGTAGTAAACATGCATGGTTTTGTAGGCTATTTTCAAGACAAACAAGAAATCCCATATCGAGTAAACATTACTCACCCAGAAACACTTTGGGGAGCCACTTCTATGATTGATATGGATGCAAAAAATAATTCAGATGAATTTATAGTCTCTAGATATGGTGAACTTGTTGAAAATCCAGTAATGTATGCTAAGCCAGATTATACCACATTCACTGTAGATGGAATGGATATTACTATTGCCGTTTTTTCACCAAATGGAAAAATTACAGCCGAAAGCATAACTCCAGAAATGAAAAAAATGATGATCGCACAAAAAACATTTTTGGGTAAAATCAATGCAAATAAAAAATATACTGTTCTATTGTACTTATCAAGTATGAAACCAAACGACGCTAAAGGTTTTGGCGCTTTAGAGCACCCTACAGCAACCACAGTTGTAATGCCAGAAACTATTCCTTTAAGCATGCTACAAGAACAAATGAAAGATGTTGTGTCACATGAATTTTTTCATATTGTGACTCCGTTGACCATTCACTCAAAAGAGATACAATACTTTGATTACAACACACCAAAAATGTCAGAACATTTATGGATGTACGAAGGTGTAACTGAATATTTTGCTAACCTATTCCAAATCAATCAAGGTTTGATTACAGAAGAAGCTTTCTATGAAAGAATTGCTGACAAAATCGAGCAAGCCAAAAGAATGAATGATACTATGCCTTTCACTACAATGAGCGCAAACGTATTACAAGAACCGTACAAGGCACAATATCTAAATGTTTATCAGAAAGGAGCTTTAATTGGAATGTGTATTGACATTATTATTCGTGAAAAATCGGAAGGGAAAAGAGGAATTCTTGATTTAATGCACAAATTATCAAATGAATATGGCGTTACAAAAGCTTTTGATGACAAAGAATTATTTGATAAAATTGTCTCTTTAACCTATCCAGAAGTAGGCGATTTCCTTAAAGCTTATGTTTCAGGCCCAACACCAATTCCTTATGACTTATTTCTAAACAAAGTAGGAGTATCTAAATCAACAGTTAAAGTCCCAGGAGGTATTTTCCTAAAGGGACAATCACCATACATAACCATTAATCCACAAACAGGTGAAATCACAATATTAACAAACATTGAATTAAATGAATTCTTCAAAGGATTATCTTTAAAAGGAGGAGACATTATTTCAGCCATCAACAACAAGGTCTATAACAAAGAAAATATTTTTGAATTGATAACTACAAGTCAAGAATGGAAAGAAAACGACAACATCACTTTAAAAATAAAGAGAGATGGTAAAGAAGAAAATATCACTGGAAAAGTTTCCTTACCTTATGAAGAAAAAGAAACCTTTAGCGCAACAGATACTTCAAAAAATAGTTTAAAAGAGGCTTGGTTAAAAGGATAACTCATTTTCACTACTATTCAATCCCAATTTAGAAATAGATTGGGATTTTTTATTAATTAACAGTAAGAGATAGTATTGCAATTCAACATTTTTCTTTATTTTGCGCCAAATTAAAATTCAAATGAAAAAAACTATTTTCGCTCTAGTAACACTTTCAACAATACTTGCTTGTACAAAAAACGAATCTAAAAACAACTTGCATCTCACAGGAAATGTAGTAGGATTAAAAAAAGGAACCTTATACATTCAACGATTAAAAGACACCACACTTGTCACAGTTGATTCCATAAAAATTGAAGGTGACTCAAAGTTTGAAACAAATATCCCATTAGAATCTCCAGAAATGTTTTACTTGTCTTTAAACAGAGGAGTATCCAATTCATTAGATAACAATCTACTTTTCTTTGCTGAGCCAGGTAATATTACAATTGAAACCAATCTAGATCAGTTTTCATATGATGCAAAAATAACAGGCTCCGTAAATCATGACTTTTATGAAGAATTTAAAAAAATCGACTCACAGTTTAAAGATGAAAATTTAACTATTATTGAGCAAAAATTTAAAGCAACTAAATTCAACAATATCAAAAAACTTGATAGTCTAAAAACAAAAGAAGAATCAAACATTAAAAGAAGATATCTTTATGCAACAAATTTTGCAGTGAATCATAAAGAACATGAAATAGCACCATACATTGCCCTTTCAGAAATTTATGATATCAATATCAAATTTTTAGATACTATACAAAAATCAATGACGGCAAAAGTAGCTCAATCATTATACGGTAAAAAATTGACCAAGTTTGTAAATGAAATTAAAAAGCAAGAATAATATACTAAAGCATAGTAAAAGAGGCTGTTTACCATTGTAGACAGCCTCTTTTTTTATAAGCAAAATTATAGCAATTAACGACTTTACAACAATAATAATGTGCTAAAATAAATATGTTTAAAGTTATTTCTTCTCATTAAAATATAATACGAGATTCTTATAGACATTCAAAACAAAAAACTTTTACAAACTCAATTATGAGTAAAATTTAAAGATATGTAGTATATAATAGTTTTTAAAAACTTTAAAACTGTTCTAAATACAATTACAGTTTATTATCAATCAATACTAAACTACTTTGACAATAGAAATACAAATTCAGCTGCAGAATCTTTAATTCAAAAATAAAAGCGTTTAAAAGTCCGTTTGAGGGGTAAGGAAAATAGATTTCTTCTTATTCAGATTACCCAATCTTTTTGCTTAATCCCCAACTTTTAAACTTGATCCGTTTAGAGGGGTAATAAAAATAGATTTCTTCTTATTCAGATTATCCAATCTTTTTGCTTAATCCCCAACTTTTGGACTTGATCCCTTATTTTGCGGATTAAAAAACATAAACGCACAAAAAACCCCT
>NZ_JBCGDP010000034.1:0-22272 GCF_038739875.1 Flavobacterium polysaccharolyticum | reverse complement strand
ACATAAACTATTTCAATGCTTGGTTTATAAAAACAAAAAAAAGTTAAAAAAAATAAATAGCTGATTAACAAGCTATTAAGTAAAAATTGACGAGAATAAACATTTTTAAGCACAAATAACTTGTTAAAATTAATTTCGCAAAAATAATAAATTTTAATAATTTTAAAGCAAAAACATACAAGATTAAAAAAAAACAATAATTAATCAACAAAAACAATAAAAAATATAATATTTATCAAAAAAAAATCATAATAAAAACAACATCATACAAAAAACAAAAACAAAAAAAAAAAAAAAATTAACAAGTAATATGTAGCATTAAAATAATAATTCAAAAACAAACATTATTTTAGACTACAGTTTTTTTTTGAGATTAAACTCTAAAAACATTAACTTGTGCCAAATTTTAACCAAAACCACTTTGAAGAAAAAATTATTACTAAATCCGTTTTTTATTGTTATCTACCTAATACTAATGTCTTTTTCTGACCCATATTCTATCAAAAGAATTAGTAATTCTGAATATAAATATGAGTTTTATGTTACTAGTAAAACCATAACACCAAAAGAAAACAAAATTTATTATTGGTTCAAAGGTGGTGCAATTCATAATGCGCAAGGAGGAATTGTGGGAAATTTATTAAATGATGAATTTTTAAAAACATATCATAATAATCAAATAGCAGAATACGGTTTTTTTAAAGACGGCTTAAAGATTGGCACATGGAAATCATGGTATCCAAATGGATCATTAGAAAGTATACAGAATTGGAGTAAAGGATTAAGAACAGGCAAGTATTTAAAATATGATGTAAATGGAAAACTTGAAGAAACAGGCCACTATAGAAAAGATAAAAAACAAGGATATTGGTATAATTTCATTAAAAAAGACACTATAAAATTCAATGATGATATTCCGATAATCAAAAAAATAAAACTATCGAAATCAGAAAAATTATTATTAAAATCAAAAAAAATAAAAGAAGAAGCTATCAAAAAAACTACAATTCAGAATGAAGAAAATAAAGAAAAAAACCTTATAAAATCACAACAAATTATATTAGAAAAAGAAAAAGCAAAAATAAAATTTCAAAAAAAAGAAACAAAAGAAGCAAGTAATCTTATAGAAAAAACAACTCTAGCCAATAAAAAAGCAGAAAAAATTAAAAGAAGAAAAACAAAACAGGAACTCCAGATAAAGTCTCAAGATTCAACCAAAAAGGAAAACTTTTTTAAAAGACTTTTTGGAAATATTTTAAAAAAGAAAACGTATAAAAAAAATGATTAAAGCACACAGTTTACTTTACTCAATTTATATATGTTTATTGGTTTCAATAGTTTGTGGGGCGTTATTGTTTTTTTCAAATTTATATAACCAACTTAACTTGTATTACAATCTGCAAGAAGAGTTATATTTTCATAATCAATCATTAGTAAATTTTGCATTAGAAAGCAGAGATACGCTACCAATACTTGATCCAGAAGAAAAAACAGGAATCAAAGGAAGTTACGAAACAAAACCTTATGGAATACTAAACCTTTTGTTGGTTCAATCAAAAACAAACAAAGATACTATTCAATCTGCGCACTTGATAGGACTTCATACTAAGAATAAAACAGCATTGTTTTTAACAAATTTCTCAAAATCTGTTTCCTACACTGGCTTAGTAAAATTAATTGGTGACAATGCACTCCCCTCTTCTCACATTGAAACTGCACATATAACCAACAAAACCAATGATCTATATATTGAAGGAAAAAATAGTGTTTCAGAAAATCAACTTCCCAAAATCAATCCTAATTTTAAGAAAATCTTCTATAACACTCAAACTGATAAAACAAATTTATCTGATGTGGATAAACCAAAAGATTCATTATACTTCAACTCTTTTTTTAATGCAACCAAAGAAGTCTATCTAAACTCAATTGTTGCAAACATGATTTTTAAAGGTAATTTTATTTTACGTTCTAAAGATTCTTTACACATCAAAAAAAACACTGTTTTAGAAGATGTTATATTGATTGCCCCAAAAATTACATTTGAATCAGGGTTTAAAGGTAGCGTTCAAGCATTCGCCTCAGAAAGAATAGAATTAGAACAAAATGTTATATTGAATTACCCTTCTGTAGTATGTATTTATAATGAAACTGTTGATGAAAGCAGAATAAAAATAAAAAAAGAGTGTAAAATAACTGGTGCAATTGTTTTATTTGGCAACACAAACGAAATGATTGACAAAAACTGCATGGAAATAGATGAAAACACTTTGCTTTTTGGAGATATTTATTGCACAGGAAAATTATTTTTAAAAGGCAAAGTTCATGGTTCTGTATTTACTAATCGTGTATTTTACAAAACAGAATCTGCGTCCTATAATAATACCATTTCGGATATAGAAATTAATGCTAAAAAAAGACCAACCTATTTTATTTCAATTCCAATATTTGATTCAAAAAATGTATCTCATGGCATCATTAAAAAAGTTTTATAGTCTAAAAGCGAACTCTATACTGGAATCGGTGATTGCATTGACTATCATTTCAATTTGCTTTTATTTCACAATTATGATTTTTTCCAAAGTGTTTACACCTAGAACATCAGCAAAATTCTATAATACCCAAAATAAAGTAAATGAATTATTCTTTTTATCACAAATAAAAAATGACTCATTACTGAATGAAAATGAAGATGAAAATTTATCAATTGAAGAAGAGTACATTAATAAAAACTTAAAAAAAACAACCATCCGTTTTAAAGACAGTACACAATTTGAGTTTGAAAAATTTTTTTATATTCAAAACAATTATGAATAACAAAAAAATGGCAGCTGCCTTTTCTATAGTAGAGGCTATTGTTGGAATGGCCATAACGGCTATCATCATGAGTATTATTTTTGTAGTTTTTTCAATAGTAACAGAAAGAATGATGGATTACAAAAATCAAAATGAGTTAATCTGTGATATAAATAGGTTAACTTATAGTGTCAACAAAGATATTTTTGAAAATGAAAAAATGATCGTTATTGATAATGAAATTACATTCAAAAGCTATTCTGGCGAGAGCATAAAATACCATTTTCTTGAAGACTATGCCCTGAGAAATAATGAAATTTTTATAGATACATTTAAAATAAAGCTAAGCCAAATATACATTGATACCGTAAAAAGTAAATCTGAACAATTCGTTTTTCAAAAATTAAAATTCAACATAGAAATAAATGAAGACAAAATGGACTTAAAATTCTACAAACGCATTTATGCAAATGAATTATTACTAAAAGAAAACAACGAAAAATGAGTCTTGACTTAAACACATATAAAACTCCAAAATCTGAAAAAAAATCTGTTAAAATTAAAAACACCAATTTGCAGTTTTCAAAATCCCTTTCGGATAAACAAAAAGAAATATTCTACAGAGAGTTGAGTATGCTTTTAAAATCAGGAGTAGATTTTAAAAAAGCATTAGAGATATTAGGTAATCAGTCTTCTAATAAATTTGAAAAAGAAATAATCATTGAAGTAAAAAACAAAGTTGTAGAAGGAAGAAGTATTTATGAATCTATAAAAGAAACAAAACAGTTTTCACCTTATGAGTATTATAGCATACAAATAGGAGAAGAAACTAGAAAACTAGAAGAAGTTTTAGCTGAGCTACAAAAATATTTCAACAGAAAAATCCAGATGAAAAGACAAATTATCTCTGTCTTAACATATCCTGCAATTGTAATAATTGTTACATTATTGGTACTTTACTTCATGCTAAATAAAGTTGTCCCAATGTTCAGTTCCGTTTTTAGACAGTTTGGGAGTGAACTACCAAAAAGCACTCAAGTGATTATAAAATTATCAAATCATTCAGGAACAATTTTTACGCTTGTATTAACCATAATAATTGGAGTAATAATTACTAATTTCTTACTTAAGAAAGATCAAAATTACCGTGCATTTACAACCAAAATAGTTTTAAAAATCCCTTATTTTGGAAACTTAATTCGAAAAATTTATATATCCCGATTTTGTCAAGCTATGAATTTGTTAATTACTTCTAAAACTACTTTAATAAATTCTTTAACATTGACTTCAAAAATGATAGCCTTTTACCCAATTGAAGTTGCTATTGAAGAAATAAAAGAAGATATAACAAGAGGCGCTACATTACATGAAAGTTTAAAAAAACACAGTGTATTTGAAAACAAAATGGTTTCAATGGTTGAAGTTGCAGAACAAGTAAACCAACTTGAAACAATGTTTGAAAGATTAACAGAGCAATACAATGAAGATATTAGCCATCAAACTAAAATGATAGGTGTTGTTTTAGAACCAATGATAATAATAGTTATTGGTATAATTGTAGGAATAATAATGGTCTCAATGTATGCACCAATGTTTGATTTAAGTAAAATAATAAATAAATAATAAAATTTTAATTACAATTTGTATTTTTGCAAAAATTAAAATTAACAATTTTTAACGAATAAAATAAGATAAAGATGTTGATTAACACTAAAAAGAGCTTTCGAAAAACTAAGAAGAGAATGCTTGATGCCTATTCATTAACAGAAATTCTAATAGTATTGTGCATCATTGGCATCCTACTATTAATGGTATTACCCAACCAGACCTCTGTGATTGGTCAAGCAAAAGCCATTGAAGCACAAGCAATGCTCAACCAAGTTTATGGATTAGAAAAAAGTCATTTTTACAGACACTCAAAATATTCAAGTAATCTAGATGAACTTGGTTTTGAACCTGAACTTACTGTCGAAGAAGGTGGACAAGCTGTTTACAAGATTGAAATTATTGAAGCTTCTAATGATTCTTTCTTAGCGCGTGCAACAGCAACTTCAGACTTAGATGGAGATGGAACCTTTAATACATGGGAAATTGATAGCAAAAAAATATTAACTGAAGTAACAAAAGAATAAGTTGGAAATAGTTTTTATTGGATTATTACTTTGTCTTTTAATTGTATTTTTTCAAGATTGGAATTATAGGGCAATTCATGTATTATTACCAGTGCTTATTTTCTTACTTTCGTATATAGTAATCAAACAAAAAAATATTTTTTTAATTAAAAACATACTTTTTAATGTATTATTTTTCTTTATAACTTTTGGAATCTTAATAGTCTATATGAGTTTAAAGAGTAAGTCCTTTACAAATCCATTTCAAAACTATTTTGGATTAGGTGATTTACTCTTTTATATCAGCATTTCTCCTTTATTCATTTTAAAAAACTATATTATCTATTTTATTCTTTCAATGCTTTTTGCTATCGTATTACAACACATATTGCAAAAAAAAATGAAGCATGTGACTGTACCTCTAGCAGGATTTTCATCTTTACTTCTATTTCTCCTACTTATCATAGATAGCTTATTCAGTATCCAAAAAATATCATTGATATAATGCAAGATATAATAATTACCGCTGAAAACCAGTATCTCTTGTCTAACGACATAGCTAATCAGTACAGAGTATTACCAAAAAGTATATCTGATTCTAGTGTAGAATTATATATAGATAAATCAAACAATAATCCAGATACTGTAGAAGAATTAGAGCTTTTTATCGGCAAAAATGTATCGCTAATATCAATTGATTCTTTTGAAATTGAAAAAGCATTATCCATTTATTATCGTAAAGAAAGGGTTAGCAATTCGAATAAATCCATTAATGTTGACAAAGGTGATTTTCTAGAAAATTTATTAGGAGAAGCAAAATCATTAAAGTGTAGTGATATTCACTTCGAGATTTATGAAGATTCCTCAAGAATTAGATTTAGAATTGATGGCCAACTAATCGAACGTTACAAAATTGAAAGAGAAAACTATCTTGAATTAGTTAATAAAATAAAAATAAAAGCTAAACTTAACATCACAGAAAAACGTTTACCCCAAGATGGAAGAATTACAAACGATTCTTTTGATATTAGGGTCTCCATTTTACCAACATTATTTGGAGAAAAAATAGTTATGCGATTATTAGGTCAAGATGCCTCAAATATTGATTTAAATTCA
Source organism: Flavobacterium polysaccharolyticum (assembly GCF_038739875.1). Lineage (NCBI taxonomy): Bacteria > Pseudomonadati > Bacteroidota > Flavobacteriia > Flavobacteriales > Flavobacteriaceae > Flavobacterium > Flavobacterium polysaccharolyticum. Next base: position 16,252 of record NZ_JBCGDP010000034.1, on the reverse strand, counting down.
CTAGGCCTTCAAGAACAAGAGCTACATAATTATCTAGAAGCCATAAAAAAACCAAATGGGATTATTTTAATAAGTGGTCCTACGGGATCTGGGAAAACAACTACTCTATATGCTACACTTAGATTACTAAATAATAGTATACGAAATATTGTCACTGTAGAAGATCCTATTGAATATACATTAAAAGGAATTAATCAAGTACAATTAAAAGAAGACATAGGTTTAACTTTCTCAACTGCTTTAAAATCTTTTTTACGACAAGATCCAGATGTAATTATGCTAGGAGAGATTAGAGATCCAGAAACTGCTTTAATGGCCATAAGAGCTTCCTTAACAGGTCATTTAGTATTATCTACAATACACACCAATTCGGCCGTAGGGACAATTTCCAGATTAATAGATATGGGAGTTCCTTCCTATTTGATAGCAGAGACTTTAAATCTTTCGGTAGCTCAACGTTTGATTAGAAAACTATGTGATAATTGTAAAAAAGAAGTGAAATGCAACAAAAAAAATTTCCCTGATAATTTTCAATTTCCCTATGAAATTTCAACGTATTATAAAGCTGTAGGTTGTAACAATTGCTATCATACAGGTTATAAAGGACGGACCGCAATTTATGAAGTTTTGCCAATTGAAAATAAACTAATAGAATCAATAAAAAACAATACAATATCAAAACAATCTGATACTAATGATAAAAATAAATCATTATCAGAAAAAGCATTTGATATTTTATCAAAAGGAGAAACAGCACTAGAAGAAATTTATTCTATTTTAATAAATATATAATGTTCAAAAAAATTATTTACGTTCTAATTAGTTTGTTATTCTCAAACACTATTATTGCGCAACAAGATATAAATCAATTAGTCAAAAATTTTGATTTAATGTCCGTTCAAAGTAAAGGACTTGAAGAGTCAATTAAAATTGATGTAAGTGGACTTACACTTCATGATTTTATTTCAACTATTGCAGAAGACCATCAATTAAATGTTGATGTTGACCATAATCTGAATCAAATGGTATCGAATAATTTTTTTGATGTAAAAGTTAAAGACGTATTTATACACTTGGTTCAAAAATATGACCTTGAAGTTACTTTTAGAAATAACATCATCATTTTTAACAAAAGAATAGAAAAAATTATTACCCCAAAAAAAATTGTTAAAACAATAGATGTAACGTATAATCCACAAAACGAATTTTTATCAGTTAAATTAGAAAATGATACTTTATCCTCAGTCATCAAAGCTATTATAGACAAAACAAATAAGAATTTAGTTTTGGCTCCAGCAATAAGAAATACGACGATCTCTGCTTATATATTAAATAGGCCATTTGATCAAGTTATCCAAATGATTGCAAAGTCAAATGATTTATTGTCTACAAAGGATGATGACGGAATCTATTACTTTGAAAAAAACAATACAGAATCAACAGTAGGTTTAACAAATAATAATTCTAGTTTAAAAACGAAACAACCCAAAACTGCTATCGGACTCCCTGGTTATTTTGATATTTCAACAAATAAAAATGGACTACTAACAGTGAAGGCATATGCGGCTGATTTGGCAGAATTTATTACAGAATCAGCAGAAAAATCAAAAATTAATTATTTCTACTATAACAAACCTGAAAATGAAAAAATTACCCTTTCTGTAGAAAACATAACATTTGACGATCTTTTAAAACAAATTCTTGAAGGAAAAAAATACACATTCAAAAAGCAAGGACAGTTTTATTTGATAGGCGAACAAATTACCGAAGGCTTAAGAGTAACAGAACTAATACAAATGGAAAATAGATCCATAGAACTAGTCATTAGTTCATTGCCAAAAGTTTTTTCAGATAAATTAGAGATAAAAGAATTTACAGAATTGAACGGATTAATAGTTTCTGGATCTAAAAATACCGTCGATGAGTTAAAACTATACATACAAAAAATAGATAAAGTTGTACCTATGGTGCAAATTGAAGTTATTATTGTCCAGTATAATAAATCGTATTCTATACAAACAGGTATGAAGGCGGGAATAGATAAATTAAATAAAATAGCTACTAGTGGCACTGTATTCCCTAACACTGATATTGTTGTAAATTCATCATCCATAAACAGTCTAATTGATGCCTTTAATGGTTTTGGCCTTTTTAAATTAGGTAAAGTTGCAGAATCATTTTATGCCAATTTGAAATTACTCGAGAATAATTCTGTAATTAATGTAGAATCAACACCAAAAATAGCAACTATAAGTGGTCACGAAGCGAAACTATCGATTGGTGAAACCAGCTATTATTTTGAACAGACTAATCGATTAATAAACAACAACATAGGAAATGATGTTTTAAACTCAGGCACATGGAAATCTACAGATGCTAATCTAAGTTTATCAATAAAGCCTTTTGTATCAACTGATGAAAATGTAACTTTAACTATCGTTGTCGAAAAAAGTTCATTTTTAGCTAGAGCTGGAGAAGATGCTCCTCCGGGAAAAGCAACACAAAAATTTGAATCTCTAGTAAGAGTAAAAAATAGTGAAATGATTTTGTTAGGAGGTTTAGATGAATTAAAAAAAGAAAACTCAGGAACAGGAACTCCATTAATTTCAAGAATACCAATTATTAAATGGTTTTTTAGTAGCCGTCAAAAAGGGAAAAGTACTTCAAAACTACATTTATTTATCAAACCAACAGTCGTATATTAATGATTACAATTCTTTCTAAAATAATAAAGTTCAACAAATTACATGTAATAGGTATCTTAAAAAAAGAAAATGAAGAATCTTATCATGTTTTAACAGTTAAAAGAAAAGGAACTAAATTAACTATTATTGCTTTGGAATCATTTAATGAATTTGATGACTTAGAAAAAAAAGTTAATCAAAATTTACCTCTACTGTTATTTATTGACGGTAAAGGAGTTTTAAACAAAGCCATTGATTTCAATAATGAAGAAGACCTACGCTGGTATAAAAACATCGATTTAAACTCAATATACCACACAAGTTTAAAAAGTTCAAATGTTGATTTTATAAGCTTCTGTAGAAAAAACATTATAGACGATATACTTTCGAAATTTAAAAAAAATAATTTTCAAATAATTGATGTATATCTAGGTTCATTCATTTCTGCAATACTGATTAAGTCAATAAAAAAAGAAACAATTTTTACAAATGATTTATTATTAGAATTCAAAAATGAAGAACTTTACAGATTTGAAAAACAAGCTAGCTTAACAAAAAAAGTAAGTTACAATATTGGAAACGAAACAATAACTAATACACACTTACCTTTATATGCCTCTGCGGTTAATTTTTTTGTAAAATCTAAAGAAATTTCAAAAACAAAAATTGAAACATTAAATTCAGAAGAAATCATTTATAAGAAAGCCTTTAATTATTTTGGAATTATTATTCTAATAAGCTTTTTAATTACGCTTTTAATAAGCTTTTTTTTAATTCAGCATTATATCTCAAAAAACGCAGCACTAAATATTCAAAACATATATACTGATAAAAACTATCAACAAACATTAGATTTAGAAAAACAAAAAGAGAACAAACAAAGAATACTTCTAGAATCAGGATTCTCATCATCAAAGTTTTTATCTTTTTATTCATATGAAATAATCAAAACAGTACCAAAAGATGTGTCATTAACTGTATTAGAAATAACTCCTTTAAGCAAAGAAACAAAAAAAGAACAAAAATTAATTTTTGAGTCTAATACTATACATGTATCAGGAGAAACTTTTAATGAGTCTTCATTCAACACTTGGATGGAAAGTTTAAAAAAAATGAATTGGTTGTCAAATTTTGAAATTCTGAGTTTGAAAAAAGACAAAAAAAATAAATCTCATTTTGAAATTAAAATCATAATAAAAAATGTTTGAAAAATATTCCTTTAAGAAAAAATTTCTAACGTTACTTGTTTTGACACTTATAATTGCAATAACGGCATATAAAAGATCCTTTAGCATATTAATTCAAGTAATAAAAGAACATGATACTTTATCTAAAAAAATTGAAGATGTAAATAAAAAAGCACAGGTTTCAAGTAATTTAGCTAAAGAAGTAGCTTACTTAGATAGACTAATAGGTAAAGAGGGAGTATCCAAAGAAGTAATTCAACAAGAAATCCTAAATTTTACAGCAAAAAGACATCCAAAAGTGTCAATTAATACTTTAGAACCTATTCATCTTTTTATAGATGAAAATTATACAATAATCACTAATCAACTTGATGTTACAGGTAATTTCAATCAATTGTTAGAATTAGGTTACGATTTTGAAAAAAACTTTAGTGATTCGAGAATAGTAAATATGCATTACTATATCACAAAAAATAATAATAAAACAGATATTTTACATTTTAAAATTATATTTCAAAATTATGAGAAGATTAAATAGAATTTCATTAATAGCAATTACTTTATTATTATTTTCCTGTGACGATATTTTGGAAAAAGATATAACAAATGATATGATTGAACTTATATCACCAATAAATTATGACGAAATTGAAAGTAATGTAGTTACTTTTAAATGGAATAGTCTTTCAAACTCAGATAAATATCGCATACAAATTTTTAAAACTGATAAAACAAAAATATTAGATTCGCTAATAACTAAAACAAATTTAACATATCCTCTCCTTCCTGGAGAATATCAATGGAGAGTAAGAGGAGAAAATTTTGCGTATCAGTCTGCCTTCTCTCTCCAAGCTGATTTCTCTGTAATCGAATCATCTGATCTAAGTAATCAACAAATTATTTTAAAAAGCCCTAATGACAATTATTTTACAAGAAGTAGTAGTATAACTTGCAATTGGCAACCACTTTCAAAGGCAGACTATTATGAATTTGAGTTATTAAATGTAACCAATGGTGACACTTTTGTTTTTAAGGAAACAAATATTATCAATCCAACTTTAATAATAAATAACACGCATTTGAATACAGAAGCTAAATATAAATGGAAAGTAAAAGGAATAAATGGGACATCTGAAACACTATTTAGTAGTAATACTTTTTCGATTGATAGAACAATTCCTAATCAGCCTAGTAATACTCTTCCCGCACAAAATGCAACTTTTACAATAAACCAATCAATTAATTTTAGTTGGTCAATCCCAGCCGATGTTGGAGCCGTCCAATCTCTTATTTCATATACTATAGAATTTGCAAACGATATTAATTTCACAACTGTAATTCAAAAAAATGATGTTTCAGCTGCATCATTTGATAGAGCCTTCACAACAATAGGAACTTACTATTGGAGAATTAAAGCAACAGATTTGGCAGGAAACATAAGTATTTACAGCACTCCCTTTAAATTTATTGTAAAATAAACAATCATATCTTACATGAAAAAAAAAATTAATGTAGCTTTAATTCTAATTGTTTTGACAGTATGGGGTTTAGTAGCAACTAAAGCTCTAAAAAATTATTTTTTTTTAGATAAAAAAATAAATCACAAGGAAAGTCAAATTTCAAATTTAAAAATAAATCAAATAAAAAAAGACACTTTCTTTATAAACCCTATCGATAGAGATCCTTTTTTAAACAAAGAAAGTACTATAAAAACTCATTCCTTACCTCAAAAAAAACTTTTTAAAAGTTCCTATATAAAAAAGAAATCAAAACCAGAAATTATTAAAAATGTAGTAGTTGTAAATTCAAATTGGCCAAGTATTACCTATCATGGGTATATCAACTCAAAAGACAAAAAAAATGAACTATTATTATTAATAAATATTAATAAAAAACTACATAAACTAAAATTAAACGAACCATCAGAAGGCATTATTGTGAAAAATGTTTACAAAGACTCTATTGAAATATGTTTCAATAAAGAGAAAAAAATATTTCGATTATAATGATTCCAATAAGGCACCTGTCAGGTGTGGCAGGCATTCCAAAAATAATTTTTGCCTCAATTCTAAAACTTTTAAAACGCAAATCATTCTAAAAACATATACGAAAAAAGTCAAGAGACTTTGCAGAGCATAAACAATACCTTATTCACTCTTCAAAGAGCGGGGGCTGCGTTAATAGTGCACTATTTAACAAAAAAGAAATATCTAATCCTAAACAATCACTTGTTTCGAATAAAGAATTTTTTTCAAATATTTTTTTTGTTTTTATTAAACTCAATTCTTTCTTTTGTTCCTTATTAATGATTAGATTGTCTATATCTGAATCCTCACTATCATAAACTAAATAAATTTTATTATTCGGTTCTATTAATATCCATTCATCTAAATCTTTAGACTCAGAACTTATTAGTACTTCTTGATTAATTAATCTTGAAAGTTCTAGTGCGAATAGCAAATTACTTGTTAAACCAACCTTTATTTCAATTTTTTTTATGAATATAAATATCGAATGAATTATAAAAACTTATTTTTTTTTCATTTCTGACAAAATTTTCATGATAGATATAATTTTCACCTCCTTCAAATAAATGTCCAATCTTTTCTATACTTATTTTAAACAAACTTTTCAAAACAGATTTAAATTTTTCAATTGATAAATTGTTTTCTAACATTATCGAATAACTTGTAACCATCTTAATGTTTTTTTAATAAAATCTTGAGCAAATTTAATGTTTTATTCAAATATCCAGCGGCACACTATGCCTCATAACTTTGCGCTTTTCTTTCAACTTAAGAATTGTAAACATACTAAAAGTCTACCGGCTTTTTTCGAAAACGCCTTGTCAAGTTTTAATGTTTACTTGTCACATTAATAAGTACCAATAAAAAGTAAAAAACAAAAAAAAAGCTACAAAATAACCAAACGGTTACTTTGTAACTTTTTATCACTTTTGCCACACTAAATATTCTAAAAAACATTAACGGGAAAAGTCAGGAGACTTTTATAACGTTTACGATTTTAAAGAACTTTTAAAAAATACGCAAAGTCACAGACATTTGCGTAGCCTGCAAGACAACTTATTCACTCTTCGAAGAGCTGGGGCCATCTGGGTATAAAAAAACTATTCATTTTAAATCAATTTTCTAATTGCGTTGTATAGATTTAAGTCAAAAATATAGACCTTCTGTAAGTTACTAAAATTCGAATTAATAAATTTAAGATGAACATTACTTTTTAAAATAAGTATCTCAATACAATTTTCCATATCTTGATTTAAAATTTCGAATTTTAAATTTGTTTTCTTAATGAAGAATAAGAAATCATTAAAGCTAAAATTATAACCTAAATCACAACTAATATTTTCAAATTTAACAGTGTATAGTCTTTTTATTTTGTAGTCAAAATCAAAAGACATACCAATAACTTTATTTCTTAAAGTTGTCACTTGAAAACATTTTTTTATATATATTAACTCAAATAATGATGGAATATCACCTTCTTCTTTACTAATAATCTCAAATTTCATTTCAATATTATCTATTGAATCTCCAACCTTTAAATCTCCTATTCTACCATCAAAAATAAAATCTGTAAACACCATAAATAATATTTTTTTATAATTTATCAACTTTTTTATGAAGTTTTTGTTCTCTATTAGTTCCCTTAAGTTGACCTCCGTCTAAATGTTTTTGAGCCTGATCTTTTAATTCTGTTATAAAATTCGTATCCTTTAATTTATCTTGGAAAGCTTTTTCTACAATTTTCAATTGTTCTTTTGAAACTTTTTTTCCTACTACATTATATATAATTTCACCATCGTCAGTAACTTAAAACCTATTTCAGTTATTTTTTTTTTCTTTATGAAAGATATCGCCATGCACCCAGCTCCACAAAGTCTACTGACTTTGCGCTTTTCTTTCAACTTAAGAATTGTAAACATACTAAAAGTCTCCCGGCTTTTTTCGAAAACGCCTTGTCAAGTTTTAATGTTTACTTGTCACATTAATAAGTACCAATAAAAAGTAAAAAACAAAAAAAAGCTACAAAATAACCAAACGGTTACTTTGCAGCTTTTGATCACTTTTGCCACACTAATCCTTCTAAAAAACATTTATGGGAAAAGTCAGGAGACTTTTAATCGTTTACGATTTTAAATAACTTTAAAAAAATAAGCAAAGTCAGAGACATTTGCGTAGCCTGCAAGACAACTTATTCACTCTTCGAAGAGCTAATACAAACGAGCGCCAGTTGGAGACCTTAATCCCTAACTCTAAAACACAACTAATACCTAATCTGAAACACTATCTTGAATATCTAATTTAACTACAAAATGATTATCATTTTTTTTATCGTAAGAAGCCTTGACTTCATCAAGAAATTGAACTAAATGATTTCTAGCTTTCATATTTGATACTTCTATTTCAATTTCTTTTGGAAAATTATAACCATACATATAAAAACTGTCTTCAGGCAGTTTATAATAATCTAATAATAAATGAAATTCATCCGAATTTATGTGTTTTCTATTTTTTATATTAGAAATAATTCTATCTAAATCTATCACTTCATTTTTAGTTGGAAAAATGACCTCATTATCTCCATAGTTAGAGTAAAAATCATATATATTCATAAATTCAAATTTTTTAGATTTTAAATTAATTCGAATAGGACCTTGACCAGACACAATATTTAATCTTTCATCATTGAATGGATTATCGGGTGAGTCTTTATATTTATAAAATACAAAAAGATCTCCATCAAATTCTACAGTATTAATCAATTTAAAATCACTACCTAAAAGTTTATTAATTAAATCTCTCATAACTATTTTACTTCAAATGCTTTATAAGAAGAAAAGGTTTTATCCATTGCTTCTTTTGTATATTCCACTTTGTTTTGAACATCAATAAATTTGTAACTCCCGTCAGTATTTTTTATTGCTACAAAAAAATGATCTGTGATTCCGCCCATAGGTTTTATTAATTTCCCCATTACAAAACTATTTTTAGCTCCCGCTTCTTTAAGTATTGAAATCAAACCTTGAGTACCTTCCCAGCTCCGAAAAGTCTCCTGACTTTGCGCTTTTCTTTCAACTTAAGAATTGTAAACATACTAAAAGTCTCCCGGCTTTTTTTCGAAAACGCCATGTCAAGTTTTAATGTTTACTTGTCACATTAATAAGCACCAATAAAAGTAAAAAACAAAAAAAAGCTACAAAATAACCAAACGGTTACTTTGTAACTTTTGATCACTTTTGCCACACTAATCCTTCTAAAAAACATTTACGGGAAAAAGGAGACTTTTATCACGTTTACGATTTAAAGAACTTTTAAAAAATACGCAAAGTCAGAGACATTTGCGTAGCCCAAACTGACAACTTATTGACTCTTCGAAGAGCTGGGGATTAATTTGCACCAATGTAATTCTTCCTGACTTACTATCCATTCATAAAAAACTTTATAAGCCTCATCATCTCTATACCAAAATTCTCCTTTATCAATTGCCAAATCTTCTAGCAGTAATTCGTCAATTCTATAAAAATTAACATTAGATCCAAACAATTTTAATAATTTATTTTCAAAATCTAGAACTCTATCGTGATGCGGTTTAGAATTTAAAAATTGAGTATACTTAATAAACATCTTAACGAAACTAATTTTACCATCAAAATAAATTGTTACTTCTTCAATAAATAATTTACCTTCGAAGGCTTCATATTTAAAATCATCATTATCATCCGTTTCATAAAAAACAAAATCACTTAACTCTTTAATGTTTTTATTTATTGCGTAGTGTAATTCTGATGAATTTTGCTCAATTACATAAATTATTAATCCCATATTTTAGAATGTTATTATATGTGTTTCGCCTTTGCCATGTAAAAACATAATCGTTCCGATGTTCCTGCATTACCAGCTCCGCAAAGTCTCCTGACTTTGCGCTTTTCTTTCAACTTAAGAATTGTAAACATACTAAAAGTCTCCCTACTTTTTCTGCAAACGCCTTGTCAAGTTTTAATATTTACTTGTCACATTAATAAGCACCAATAAAAGTAAAAAACAAAAAAAAGCTACAAAATAACCAAACGGTTACTTTGTAACTTTTTATCACTTTTGCCACACTAATCCTTCTAAAAAACATTTACGGGAAAAGTCAGGAGACTTTTATAACATTTACGATTTTAAAGAACTTTTAAAAAGACGCAAAGTCAGAGACATTTGCGTAGCCCAAACTGACAACTTATTGACTCTTCGAAGAGCTGGGGGATTCCCCAAAATAAGCACTGGCATCAATCATTCCTGCCGAATTAAAAAAATGAATCATAATTCCCTAATGGACAAACATTTTCACAACGTTCAACATATTTTTCAATTTCTCCTTCAGATCCCCTACTAGAATATTCAGCTAAAATTAACAGAATTTCAAAAAATTGAAGTTCATTTTCGACAAATAGAGTGCTAATGTTATTAATTTCATCGGCATAAATTATATAAATACGCCCCGTATTTTCATCTAGTCCAAAATAGCCTCCATCAAAACCTCCTACTAATAAATATCCATTTACGTTTCGCAAAATATCATCAAAAGAAATATTTCTAATGCTAAAAAATTCTAAATTATAATTATGTAAAAAATCTAATAATATTGAATCATACTGCGTTTGAATTTTCTTTGACTTGAGTATATATTCATTATTTAAAATCTGAAGAGCTCCTTCTTGGCTATATCCTTCAGACAACAAATCGTTTAAGTTAGGTTTTAAACTTAATAGTTTTTCTTTAAACATCTCTAAATTCATATCATCCATTTGTTATTTTATAAAAAAATTAAGATTTTTTCAGTTCTAGTGCATCCCAGCTCTCCAAAGTGTGAATAAGTTATAGTGCGAGCTTCGTAAAGTCTCCTGACTTTGCGATTTTCTTTCAACTTAAGAATTGTAAACATACTAAAAGTCTCTCGGCTTTTTTCGAAAACGCCTTGTCAAGTTTTAATGTTTACTTGTCACTCTACTAGGCCATTGTGAGCTATCGAACCTCTTACATATCAAGAACGTCGGGTTTTAGGCCTAAAAACTCTACAGAGCCAATATTAGCTAAAAAGTTTTCAAATTTACAATCCCAATTGACATCATTTGAATCATCGTCATTTTCAAAAACAATCATTTGAAACAAATAATCAGATATAAAAGTAGTTTTTAAATTTTTCTTAATCAGATCTCTTTGATTGTAATCCAAAGAGTCTAAAAAAATCATGATTTCGTGATTTTTTGCATTTTTAAAGACACTAATGGTTATTTGCCTCAATAAAAATTCAGATAAAAATGTAAATCCTTCTTCTGTCTTTGTTTTAGTGGAAAAAACAACTTCATCGACATCTTTTATAGAATAATCAGGTTCTATTTTAGTCTCATCCCATAATCCTATAACTTTTATTTCGTTGGCATCTAAGAAAACTTTAATTCTATTGAACGTAATTTCTTTTTTTGAATATAAATAAATTAATTCCATTATTTTTCAGGTACTATAATTACATTTTCCTTGCCAGCTCCGCAAAGTCTCCTGACTTTGCGCTTTTATTTCAACTTAAGAATTGTAAACATACTAAAAGTCTCCCGGCTTTTTTTCGAAAACGCCATGTCAAGTTTTAATGTTTACTTGTCACATTAATAAGCACCAATAAAAAGTAAAAAACAAAAAAAAGTACAAAATAACCAAACTGTTACTTTGCAGCTTTTTACCACTTTTGCCACACTAAATATTCTAAAAAACATTTACGGGAAAAAGGAGACTTTTATCACGTTTACGATTTTAAAGAACTTTTAAAAAATACGCAAAGTCAGAGACATTTGCGTAGCCCAAACTGACAACTTATTGACTCTTCGAAGAGCTGGGGATATATAAAGAACAATCTAATTCTTTTCTCAAATTTAATTTACTTTTACTTGGATGATCGGGATTAACTGAAACTTCAAAACATCTTCCAATCAGACTTTTATCAATCTTATTGTTTTCAGGTTCATATTCATTATAAATTTTGTTACTATAAAAATATTTAAACATATAATATTCATCTAATCCAGCATCCATATGATAATCGTAAACTTTACCTATAACTTTAACTGTCATTTTTGAATTCTCATTTTGTCTGTAATAAAAATCAAAACATTTTAAAATTACAATGATAATAATAATAATAACTAACAAAACATTTTTTTTAATAAATTCATTCATATGTTACAAAATTAATTTTTAACGTCTTCTTTTGGTTTATCATTTATATCTTCCTTCATTTTATTTTTTACAACTGTTGTTATAATCTTAAAATACACATCAACATTTGTTTGTATGACACCTCCCATTGTAGATTTCTCAAGAAAAGGTTTAATGGGTGTAAGTGTAAATTTAGACATTTTAGATACATATCGTGAAGATTGATAATTAAGAAATGTATCTGTTAATGAATTCAATTGAAAACCAGTTTCAGGTTTAAGATCTACAAATGCCTTAGTTAATGTGCTCCAGCTCCGCAAAGTCTCCTGACTTTGCGCTTTTCTTTCAACTTAAGAATTGTAAACATACTAAAAGTCTCCCTACTTTTTCTGTAAACGCCTTGTCAAGTTTTAATATTTACTTGTCACATTAATAAGCACCAATAAAAGTAAAAAACAAAAAAAAGCTACAAAATAACCAAACGGTTACTTTGTAACTTTTTATCACTTTTGCCACACTAATCCTTCTAAAAAACATTTACGGGAAAAGTCAGGAGACTTTTATAACATTTACGATTTTAAAGAACTTTTAAAAAGACGCAAAGTCAGAGACATTTGCGTAGCCCAAACTGACAATTTATTGACTCTTCAAAGAGCTGGGAGCTGATCTTAAAAACTATTTACCTAAAAAAAAATCTAGATATATCTGAATCACAATATTTTTCGTTACATCTTTCTTCGCTAGTATCTTTTTCATGTTTAACTGATAGAAAATTTAATATTTCTTCATACTTTATATCAAATAATTTTCTGAGTAGAGTTTCGTTAAATTTTACACTTTGATAAAAAAAGTTATCTTTTTTTATATAGTTTACCAATCTAATTTTAAATTTTTCATTCTCAATAGCTATTAATTGTATTGATGAAGTTGGCATCATTTTATTATCAAGTTTAATTATTTTTCTATCAAAATTTTTAGAATTAAACTGATAAGTTAATGAATTAGAGTCTAATTTACAGATTGATATTCCGCTTAAGGATTGTAGATAAATCATACTATTACTCTCATTATCAACCAAAACAAAATTAGCACCTCCATCAGAAGTTTCACACGTATTTATTTGCAATTTTAAATTTTCCACATAATCAAGAAAATAGAGTTTAAATTTTCCGTAATTACCTAAATGAGACAACAAAAAATCTGTTTTCATCCCATTAAAAGTAAAAATATCAACAATATCATTATTTTGATATCTACTATCAAATCCTTTTCCAAGAATAAATCTACCTCTGTATTTTAATAATGTGGAGCATTTTTTTTCATTTGAAGCAAACCCTTCAATAACACTGTTGAAAGTTTCCTGTGAGTACAAAACGTTACATACAAAAAAAACTAATAATACAATCTTTCTCATTCTTTTAACTTTAGTTTAACCAGCTCCGCAAAGTCTCCTGACTTTGCACTTACGTTTTAATTTAAGAATTATAAACATACTAAAAGTCTCCAAATCAAATCAACTCTTTGAAATATTGTAATAAGATTTTATCATTTTCAACCGTTGGGGTAAAAATTTCTAATAGTTGAGGCTTTTCATTTTGTTGGAACAAGGTAGCAATTGCCTCATCTAAACTTGCAGCATCAGTCGCTTTGCTGTATGCTAAACCATACATTTTGGCTAAATGTTCCGCGGTTAAGTGATGTGTGGTTTCGAAAAAAGTATTAAAAACTGGTGTTTCATTATGTCCAGGTAAGATTCTAAAGATGCCTCCTCCTCCATTATTGATGAGAATGATTTTAAAATCATTCGGAATATAATTGTTCCAAAGGGCGTTACTGTCATAGAAAAATCCAATATCGCCACCCATAAAAACAGTTGTTTTTCCATTGGCTACAGCAGCGCCAATCGCAGTAGACGTACTTCCGTCAATACCGCTGGTTCCTCTATTACAAAAAACCTCAATCGATGGGTCAATATCAATCAACTGAGCGTATCGAATGGCAGAACTGTTACTGATTTGCAACTGTGAGTTTTTAGGCAAATTCGAAATTACTTTATCAAAAACCATAAAATCACAAAACGGCATTTTAGAAACATACCAATCGTGTTTTTGCTTGCGCAAATATTTCACATGCGCCAATTGCGAAGAATAAGAACTCTTTACCTTTTGTGCCAAAGGATAAAATGCGCTAAAAAAGGTATTAGGATGCACTTCAAAATGATGCGTTAAAGCACCAAAAGTATCATAAGCTCTCAAAGGATCGATGTGCCAATGATGTTTGGGTTTGTATTTTCTTAAAAAAGCTTTGATGCGTTTAGAAACCACCATTCCACCAAAAGTCACCAAAATATCGGGTTGAAACTCCTCGAAATCTTCTTTCATAAACGGCGTTATAATCGTATCAATATTGTTGACAAAACTTGGATGGTGAATATTCGAAGTCGTTTCGGTCATCACTATAGTCGAATCATCATTCGCAATCACGTTAATCGACTTCGCATTCGCATCCAAGCCACTCACGCCTACCAAAATCATTTTCTTTTTGGAGGCATTCCAAATCTCCGCAAAAGGCGTCAAATCCCCCAAAGGTTTATCAACAGTAGCGGGAATCGTTGCATCAATATGAGCATTTACTGTAAAAGCTTCTACAGTTTCATACAATGGCTCTTCGAATGGCGCATTGATATGTACGGGGCCTTTTTGAATAATGGAAGTATTAATTGCTTCGTTGATTTTTACATCATTTTCAAAAGAAGCGTCTTCAGTTAAATTGGCATTGTATAATGAATGATTCAAGAAAACATTTTCTTGACGAATTGTTTGTCCGTCGCCAATGTCAATTTTACTTTGTGGGCGATCTGCTGATAGCACAATCAATGGAATCTGACTATAAAAAGCCTCGGCAAATGCAGGATAATAATTCAGTAATGCCGAACCAGAAGTGCACACCACGACCACAGGTCTTTGTGTTTGTTGGGCGATTCCCATCGCAAAAAATGCTGCACACCGCTCATCGGCAATGCTATAACAAGTAAAATCAGGATGACTCGCAAAACCAATGGTTAAAGGGGCGTTTCGAGAACCTGGAGAGATGACTATTGTTTGAATTCCTTTGGCTAAAAAAATCTGAAGTATGCTTTGTGCTAAAGGTATTTTGGGATAAACCATTTTTGAAGTTGGAAATTAGATGTTAAAAAGTTAGAAGTTATACCACTTCAACTTGAAGTACAAAGTTACAAACTTGACTGCCCAATTCCTTCAAATAGCATCATTTTTTACTATTTTTGGATAGAAATATTTTTAAAATGAAAATAGAAGTACGCCCTTACCAAACCCAAGATACACAAGCCTTATTGGACATCATAAACTATAACATTTTGCATTCAACTGCTTTGTATGATTACAACATTCGGACGTATGAACAACAAAAAGCGATTTTGGAGGATAAAATTGCCAAAAAATTCCCTGTAATCGTAGCTGAAGCAGAGGGTCAAGTGATTGGTTTTGGAATGTACAGCGAGTTTCGTTTTAGAGAAGCCTACAAATTTACCGTAGAACATTCTGTCTATGTAGACAATGCCTACCACGGAAAAGGAATTGGAAACGTGCTTCTAGCAGAATTAATTACTTTGGCCAAAGCCCAAAATCTCCATACTATGATTGCGGTTATCGACGCCGAAAATCAAGGTAGCGTGTTGTTCCATGAGAAATTTGGATTCAAAACTGTGGGCATCATCAAAGAATCGGGTTATAAATTTGATCGTTGGTTGCATTCGGTATTTATGCAATTGATTTTGGAGTAAAGTAGTATTATTTTGCCACGAATTCACGAATTAATTTTTGTTTTTTTTTTATTGAATTAGAGTTAAGTACCTAGTTATTTTTCTTTCAATTGACTCCAGCTTTAGCTAGAGTTATTAAGATTGTTTTATTATATAGTTTCAATTGGCTCCAGCTTTAGCTAGAGTTATTAAGATTGTTTTATTATCTAGTTTCAATTAGCTCCAGCTTTAGCTAGAGTTATTAAGATTGTTTTATTATCTAGTTTCAATTGGCTCCAGCTTTAGCTGGAGTTATTAAGATTGTTTTATAATCTAGTTTCAATTGGCTCCAGCTTTAGCTGGAGTTATTAAGATTGTTTTATAATCTAGTTTCAATTGGCTCCA
>NZ_JBCGDP010000033.1:0-22539 GCF_038739875.1 Flavobacterium polysaccharolyticum | reverse complement strand
TACAGCTAGTACTACAGCGGTTCTTCCTATTACATCTTCTACAACAGTAGTTTGGACATATTCAGATGGAACCAACAGCACGACACAAAATCAAAGTATTGTGATAGCGGATACTACAGCCCCTGTTATAAACTGTATAGGGAATCAGACCTTGGCTTGTGGAGAAACCTTACCAGATTATAGAGGTTTAATATCTGCTTCCGATAATTGTGATACATCATTTGTAATTGAGCAAATCCCTGCGATAGGGAGTAGTATTAAAACAAATACTTTAGTAACAATAAGAGTGATAGATAAGAGTGGAAATAGCTCAAAATGTGATTTTGTAGTTGATACTAGGTTAGTTACTGTTGATGCGGGTAGTGATGTTAGTATTAATGAAGGTGGAAATATACAATTAAATGCTATTGCATCTTCTACAGGAAGTTTCAAATGGAATCCGGCAACAGGATTAAGTAATTTATTAATTCCTAACCCTATAGTTAATCCTTTAGTAACTACAACATATACTGTTGTTTATACTAGTACAGATGGATGTGTAGCAGAGGATAGTGTAACAGTATTTGTGGAAAAAATAAAAGAAGATGAAACAAAATATGGTTTTTCTCCAAATGATGACGGCATAAACGATTTTTGGAGAATTGACACTATAGAAGAGTATCCTAATAATGAAGTATATATATATAATAGGTGGGGAGATTTAGTTTTTTATACCAAGAAATATGATAATTCAACGAATGTTTTTAAAGGTATAGCTAACGAAAGAAGAAGTCTAGGAGCCGATGTTTTACCTGAAGGCACTTATTTTTTCGAAATAAAGATTGAAGGAGTACATCATTTAAAAAAGACCAAGGGTTTCCTTGTATTAAAACGATAAATAATGAATAATAAATATTACAGAACTTTCATTGTACTTTTTTTTACAATGACAATAAATTATCTTTTTGCTCAACAAACTCCTGTATTTGCTAATTACAGTTATAATACAGTAGTTATAAATCCGGCACATGCAGGGTATTATGAGGATACAGATGTCTCTTTGATGAATTCCGGTTTTTATAATGCAGTAGATGGAAGTCCTAAAAATATAGGTTTAACAGTAAACGCTCCTTTACGTTCTAAGAATATGGGATTGGCAGCAGGAATCTCAATGGATGAAATAGGAGTAACTAGAGCAACGAGTTTTTTTGGTTCATATGCATACAAGATTTTTTTTGATTCAGAGTACGGTCAAGGAAAATGGTGGGCATATGATCCTAATATTTTATCTTTTGGGATTAGTGGTGGAGGAACGTTATATAATGAAGACTTATTGAGCCTAGGTATAGAGAATGATCCAGATTTTCAAAAAAATGTTAATGCCTTTGTACCAACAATTGGTCTTGGATTTTTATACAACAGAGATCGTATATATTGGGGGGTTTCAGCCCCAAATATATTAGGTAATTCATTGTCTACAGAAAGAAATATTAATTTTAAGAATCCTATTTACAGTTATTTTGGACTTCGTTTTTTTACCTCAAGGTTTGAAGAGTTACTTGTCAATCCTAGTGTTTTATTGAAATATGTTTCAGGAGCACCATTCCAAGCGGATATTAATTTAATGCTAAATTATTTAAGCAAGGTAGAGTTTGGAATAGGATATCGTACTAGTGAGACCGTAAATTTTTTAGCAGGATTTCATTTGGGGTCAAATTTTAAGTTTTTATACAATTATAGCTATGCTTTAGCTGGATATAACAATATTAATACACACGGTATAATTCTTAATTATCGTTTTGGTAAAGGGTATGAGAGATAAGGTTTACTTGTATTGAATTTTTTTATTGTGTACAGCTAGTAATAGGATGAGTAGAATAGGTGGTAACAAACTAATTCTCTTTTGTTTTCTGATAGTTTTTTATAATCGTCGATATTTTACAATAAGTAAGCTTCACTAGAAAAAAGTACAGTTTAAAAAAATAAAATACAACAACTAAAATTCTAGTAAATTAAGTTGATTTAGATTAGAATCCTTTGCTATTTATTAAATAAAGAACTTTTCAATAAAAAGCGGATTAACATTTTTGTAATACAGCTATAATTAACAGTTAAACCTTGTTTTGAATCGACATTTTTGTAAAATAAATCAATCAAAGAATCGTTGTCGTAATTTACTTTTTCTCAAAATAGAGATAATTGGAGTTGATGCCTACATTTCGTAATCGTATTTGAGAATTATTAAACTCAAATAATGCCCAATTACTATCCAATTTACTTAGTAATGTTGAACTAAAATCTAATTGTAATTTTTTAACTCCATTATATATCTTTATGTCCCACTGACCCGTTTCAGAAACACCTCCTTTTGTAGCGACAACCGTATAATCATTTTTAAAGACAAATGAATAACCGCTATACAAAGCAGTGTTATCTGAAGTAATAAAAGAATAAGGGATGCTCCAAGATCCTTTTGTTAGCACTTCTTCAAAATCAAGCGACACAATATTGTTTTCTGGACAATAATCAATAGCATATTTTATGGCATCTTCGAATTCTTGATTATTGGAAATCGTCCTTGGTTGATAATTATAATCCACTATCGAAATGGGATATTGTAAGGAGATATACTGATTAGCACTCAGATTTTTTATAAAATAAAAAAAAGCCTGATCGCTAATAATAGTTGTAGAACTTGCGGACTGATTAGAACTGTTATAGCTATTTATCGTTATAGGATAATTGATGTTTAGACCATTGATTTTAGACAAAAGATCAGGGTAAAGATTCCAATAATCGATTAAAGAATTAAAATCAGTTGCATCAGGAATAAATTTTTCGATGTAATTATAATAGACCATCGTTACTGGGAAATCTATTTTTACAATATCGTCATCAGTAGTATTGGCGTTTACATTATCTACTACTTTTTGATAATCAGCTATAGTATTCAATGTTATTTTTGCATTATTTACTGTAACGGAATAGGGAAATTGTATAGTGCAATAATTAGACTTGTCTATGATGTTGTCATGAATGGTTTTGACCATTGCTATTCTTTGCAAATAAGAAGTAAGAGGAGAAACTGGGGTAATAGTTCCCTGTAAATTATTGTCCTGCTCATCAATTTCGCTTTGGCATGAAAGCAAGAAAAGTAGGGGGATCAGAGCTAAATATTTTTGTAAAGAAAGCATAATAGTATTTTGGCAAAGGTAATAATTTTCAAGAAACTGTTTTTCAATAAATTCACGGTTAAGGTTTTTGTGCTCTGTTTAAATCACTAAGTATAAAAAACCTTACTAAGCTATGCTTCTATAAAACAATCAGCTTTACTTTTACCCTACTTAAATTAAAAACAAATACTTTTGCAACATACAAATAGGAAATCTAGATGCCAAATACGAACCAATCAAATACTTGTGATGAAATAATTTTTTCATCTTTTTTTAGAAGTCAAATAAAAGCACTTCGGAATTTTCTTTTTTACAAATTTGGCAATAAAGAACAAGCAGAAGATGTAGCACAAGAGGCGTTTGTTAAACTCTGGCAAAACTGTGATGCAGTGCCGATTGAAAAGGCAAAGTCCTATATTTATACGATAGCAAACAATAGCAGTTTAAATGAAATTGCACATCAAAAAGTGGTGTTGCGATATGAAAAAAACTTTACAGGTTTAGATAAAACAAATGAAAGCCCAGAATATCTTTTGGAGGAAAAACAATTTCGAGCCAAACTGTTGAAAGCCATTGAAAATTTAAACGAAAAACAACGCGTGGCCTTTTTGATGCATCGTATTGATGGGAAAAAATATAGCGAAATTGCATTAGCACTCAATATTAGCATTAAAGCTGTCGAAAAGCGTATTCATTTAGCTTTGCTAAGTTTACGCAAAGAAATTGATTTGTAAAAGTAGGGTAAATAGAGTCCCAGTTGTTTTAATATATAATAAAAGTACAATGAAAGAAAATCACATACTAGCGAAATGGCTCAACAATGATTTGTCAGAGGATGAATTAGTGGCATTTGAAGCAAGTCCCGATTTTGAAAAATACCAAAAAATTAAGGACTATACCGCACATTTAGAAGTAGAGGATTGGGATGAAAATGCGATGCTAGCGAATATTCTAAACCAGAAAAAAAAGGTTACAAAAGTAGTGCCTTTATACAAAAAATGGTTCTTTCAAGCAGCGGCAATCCTTGTTTTGGCTCTTGGAATTACTTTCGCAATCCAAAATTTTGTACCACAAACACAAACAGCAAACTTTGGTGAAAAAACTACCTTTCTATTACCGGATAATTCCGAAGTGGTGCTGAATGCGGGTTCTGAAATACACTTTAAAAAATGGAATTGGAACAGCAACAGACATCTTGAACTAAACGGAGAAGCGTATTTCAAAGTAGCCAAAGGAAAACGTTTTGAGGTGCAGACCAACCTTGGGAAAGTATCGGTTTTAGGGACGCAATTCAACGTAAAAGCCAGAAAAAATAGGTTTGATGTAGTCTGTTACGAAGGACGTGTAAAAGTAAATTATGGAAATGCTCAAGTGCTCTTGACACACGGACAAAGCGTTATCTTTGAAAATGGAAAACAAATAAATAGGGGAACAACTTCATTGAAGCCAGAATGGATGGCCAATCAAATCACTTTTTATAAGGAAAATATCAAGTCCTTGCTAGACGAAGTTCGTAGACAATACAATATTACAATTGAAGTAAACGCAAAAGATACTACGTCCTTATTTACTGGAAAATTGCCTACCAAAAATCTAGATGTTGCTTTGCAAATAATTAGTACAACCTATAATTTAGAGATGAAAAAAGTCTCAAAGAATAAAATAATATTTGACGAAAAATAAATGTTGCACCCCAAATCATTTCATTTTTCATTTTTTTTCTTTTTCCTTGTCCTGCATCTTTTGGCTCAAGAGAAACAAAAGAGTATGCCCTTTAAAAAAATTATAATTGAAATCGAACAACAGCATAAGGTTAGCTTTAATTACACCGAAGACAATATCACGGGACTGCAACTACACCCTCCTAAAAGATCACTCTCATTAGATCAAAAACTACAATATCTTGAAAGAAAGACCAATTTGTCTTTTGAAAATATAGGAAATCAATTCATTAATATTTACAAAAAAGACAAGGAAGCTAATATAATTTGTGGCTACGTTTTTTCGGCAGACAAAAAACCTATCGAGAACGCAAATATCAATTTAAACGATAAAATCCAGCTTACAACGGATGCTAATGGTTATTTTGAAGGTGAAAAATCTGAGACAAACATACTCTGGATTAGTCATATCGGATACATAACCAAAAGAATTGTTGCTACTAATTCAGGTCACAAAAAGTGTTTGGAAATTCTATTAGATCCTGATATCACAGAATTGGAAGAGATTAAAACCAATGCTATTTTGGCTTCGGGAATCTCAAAAAGTAAGGACGGTTCATTTGAAATTAAACCCAAGAAATTTGGTATTTTGCCGGGACTTATCGAGCCAGATGCTTTACAAACAATGCAGCAAATTGCAGGTGTAAACAGTATCGACGAAAGTGTGTCTAGCATCAATGTACGCGGTGGGACTCACGATCAAAATTTGTTTTTGTGGAATGGAATACGAATGTTTCAAACGGGACATTTTTTTGGTTTAATATCAGTTTTTAATCCTAATTTGGCTCATACTATTGCTATCTATAAAAACGGAAGTTCTGCTTTTTATGGAGAAAGTGTGTCTAGCGTAGTAGTTATTGCTTCAACTCCAGAAACTGCAGAAAAAAATACTTTTAGCGCAGGAATCAATATGATTAATGCTGATATGTATGCAAAGTACAACCTTTCGAAAAAGAGTTATATCGAAATTGCTGCACGTAAATCGATTACTGATTTTATAGAAACTCCTACCTTTAAAGAATACTTCAATAAAATATTTCAAAATACGACAATCTCTGATTTCTCGCAAAATCAAAATATCAAGTATCAAAGCGATAAAGAATTTGATTTCTATGATGCAACGCTTAAATATGCTCAAAAAATAGGAACCAAAGACCAAATAGTACTGGATGTAATAACCATAAAAGACAATTTGAAAGTGTTGCAAAGTGCGGCTACAAACGACCTAAACAAATCAGAAAACAATGTGTTGCAGCAGCAAAATTTTGGAGGAAATTTATCTTGGAAAAGAGAGTGGAATAGCAAGAATACTTCTAAAATTAATACTTATAACTCTTCCTATAAACTTTTGGCCAACCAAAAAGCTACTACTGGGAATCAAATCGTTATTCAGGAAAATACAGTGCAAAATAATGGAATAAATTTGGAAAATAACCATACCATTAGTGCTGAATTTAGTTTTAATAATGGTTATCAGTTTAACGAAATAGGGGTTACGAATTTGGAGCAGGTAACTAATCCTGATTTTTATCGTAAAACCAAAGAGGTGTTGAGATCGCATACTTTGATTTTGGAAGGAATATATAATGACACCATTTCTAGAATATATGGTAAGCTAGGAACACGAATGAATTATATCGAAAAATTTAATAAATATATTGTAGAACCAAGATTTCAGTTGAATTACGGCATTAGTAAAAGTCTGAATATAGGATTACTAGGTGAGCTAAAAAGCCAGAATTCGCAACAGATTATTTATTTGCAAAAAGATTATTTCGGCATCGAAAAAAGACGTTGGGTTTTATCAGACAACACCACAGTTCCTATTCAAAGGAGCAAACAAGTATCGTTGAATTTATTTTATAAAAAGGACGACTGGATCTTGGATATAGAAAATTTTTATAAAAAAGTTACTGGAATTACAACCTCAAGTCAAGGTTTTCAAAATCAATTAGAGTTTATTCGAACAACAGGAGATTATGAAATATTTGGAACAGAAATTCTGATTCAAAAAAAGATGAATCACTTTCTTACTTGGGTAAGTTATACTTATAATGATAATAATTATGATTTTTCTAATTACGAACACCCTATTTTTCCTAACAACTTTGAGTTGATGCATACTTTTTCGTGGGCAGGAGTTTATGAGAGAAACAATTTCAAAATGGCACTCGGTACTAAATGGACTTCAGGTAGACCAAAAACCTCTCCAGCTAGTTCGCAAATCGACCCTTCTAACCCCGTGATCAATTATAATAAACCCAACAATACCAATGTAAACGTTTTTTCACAAGTTAATCTTTCCGCTACTTACAAGTGGGTAACTGCAAATGGAGTTCAATATAAATTAGGAATATCCATCTTAAACATCTTGAACAGAAAAAATGAGATTAACGAGTACTATAGAATTAGCTCTTTATCAAACGCTATAGAGGAAGTGGAAACTTTTTCACTTCAAAGAACGCCAAACATAAGCTTCAGGATTTTATTATAAAGCTTTATCTGTAAGGCTTTTACAAAGAACCTTGTCCTTATTTTTACTTTTTTTCTTAAAATATCAATTATTTAGGTAGGGTAATCCTTGCCTTAGCTGTTTTAGTATTGAATCATATCCAATGAAAAAATATGAAAAGAAAAAAAACAGCAACTGTAATTGTAGTATTACTAGTATTGGCTTCAGCAGGTAGTTATTTTTATTACGGTTTTCTATTCAAAGAAGCGCGCAATATAGAATCGGAAAGACCAACAGTAAGTACATCTGCGACAAATCTGATGAATGAGTATAATTCAAATCAAGAAAAGTCAGATTCACTGTATTTAAATAAAACTATTGAGGTAACTGGAAAAGTAACCAAAGAAACGGATTCTGTAGTGGTTCTTGATAACACTGTTTTTTGCCTTTTCATTCAAAAGAAAAGAAACAAACTTTTGAATAGTCAACTATCCGTTAAAGGCAAATGCATTGGTTACGACGAACTATTTCAAGAAGTCAAACTCGACCAATGTATTATTAATAAATAAAGCAATTAATCCATTTTTATGAAGAAAATTTTAATGTCCACCTGTCTTTTTTTGGCTACTATAGCCTATTCACAGGACGATTTACTAAACAGTCTTGATACGAATCAAACCACTGAGAATTACAGTACCGCTACTTTTAAAGCACTGCAACTGGTAACCTTACAGACTACAAAAATGCCTGCCAAAAAAGAATTTTATTTTGTGGTATCTCATCGTTTTGGCT
Organism: Flavobacterium polysaccharolyticum; assembly: GCF_038739875.1. Lineage (NCBI taxonomy): Bacteria > Pseudomonadati > Bacteroidota > Flavobacteriia > Flavobacteriales > Flavobacteriaceae > Flavobacterium > Flavobacterium polysaccharolyticum. The sequence continues at coordinate 14,422 of NZ_JBCGDP010000033.1, read as the reverse complement.
CTGTTGAAGATGGTTTGGATAGTTTTTTTGGTCTAGATAATGCCACAACAAAACTTGGAGGTATTTATGGAATTACCGATTGGCTATCAGTTAATCTTTCTCGACATACGCTAAACAAAATGTATGAAACGGGAGTAAAGTACCGAATGGCGAGACAAGGCAGTAATTTTCCATTAGACATTGTGGGGTATTCCGTGGCAGATATTAATACGTTTTTAGAGAAGAAACAATATCCTGGCTTAGAATTTAAGCACCGCTTAGCTTATGTTCAACAGGTATTGATATCAAGAAAAGTGAATGAAAAACTGTCATTGGAGTTGGTTCCTTCATTTGTACACAAAAATCTTTACAATCCCGACATAGAAAGAGACAATCAGTTTTCTTTTGGAGGAGGTGGACGCTATAAAATCACCAAGAGATTATCAGTCAATCTAGAATACATGCACAATTTTGATAAGCCTAAATTTTATACAAACCCATTATCAGTGGGACTTGATGTAGAAACTGGCGGGCATGTTTTTCAACTCATATTTACCAACTCACAAGCCATGAGCGAAAGCGCGTATCTTACCAATGCATCTGGCGAATGGGGTAAAGGAAATTTCTTTTTCGGATTTAACTTATACAGAGTATTCTAATTAACCATAAAACAATAAATTCTATGAAAAAAACAATTGCACTTACAATTTTACTGGCTGGATTATGGAGCTGTAGTTCTGACACTCCTGAGACTATCGAACCAAAACCAGATGTAGTAACACCACCAACTGCAACAGTAATTACCTATAATGCCAATGTAAAGGCGATTGTAGATAACAATTGTGTGCGCTGCCATTCAAGTGGGGGATCAGCTTCATTTAGACCTTTAACAACATATGCACAAGTAAAAGCAGCTGTTGAAAACGCAAATTTATTAGGCCGCATACAATTACAAAACGGACAATCAGGAATTATGCCACAAGCAGGTAGAATGTCTCAAGCAAATATTGATGCAATCGTAAAGTGGAATACAGATGGGCTTAAAGAGAATTAATGATGAAATAAATGTAACCGTGAATGTATTGGAGTTGGAAATCATCAAAAACCAAGATAAAATGGAAAACAATGACCCAAGCACCTACAATACTAAGTGGATTGCATATAACCAATAAAACCAATACAGCAAACACATGAAAAAATCCTTTATCAATTCCTTTTTACTACTATTGATTATTCTTGTAAATACCAATGGATTTGCTCAAAAACTGATAACAAAAACAGGAAATATAAAATTTCAGGCATCTATGCCTTCCTATGAAGAAGTGGCTGCTGAGAACAAAAGTGTTTCGGCAGTTTTAGAACAATCAACGGGTGATTTTGCAGCTTTAGTACTGATAAAAGGCTTTCGCTTTAAAGTGGCTTTAATGGAAGAACATTTCAATGAAAACTACATGGAATCCGAAAAATTTTCAAAAGCAACGTTGAAAGGAAAAATTGAAGATTTTGATGTTTCAAAAATAACAACTACCCCTAAAAATTTTACTTTAAAAGGAGATTTAACCATACACGGTAAAACCAAAACAGTATCAGTAATCATAAAAGTTGCAAAAGTTCCAAGTGGATTGAATGCTACGGGTTCATTTGAAGTAAAACCAGAGGATTTTAGTATTGACATCCCAAGCATGGTGAGTAAAAAAATTGCTGATAAAGTAAAAATCAATTACAATTTTACATTGGTTAAATAATCTTTTATACAGTTAAACCATATAAATAGCTATTTACTCATTGTAAAATTTGTACGCTCATTTGAGGTCAGTTTAAAAGTAGACTGACCTCTTTTTATTAACTCTAAATTAATTGTAAATGTTTGGCAAAAATTATGTTGTTACCGGCGACGATGTAAATGATTTCATGGTAATGGAAAATGACGCATACTTTTCATATACATTGCGATTATTGTATGTTTTTTTGTTTAATAATGGGTTTTCAAAAGAAAAACTTAATGCCTTACATCTTGGCTTTAAAGAGGGGAATCATAGGTTAACTTGCTACAAAAACCTGATGTTTACGCAACCTTTTTATATTGAAATGAACCATTGCTATATTGACGATAAAATAATGATTAAAAGTCGTTTTTTCAATCTAAAAAAAGAATGCTGTGCCGAAGTTACTAAAGAAGTGGAATGGTTTGATTATGCTCGCAGAGAGGTAATCCCAACACCTAGGAAAATTATGAAGCATTTCAATCAGAATGCTGTAAGGTAAACTAAAGAAAAAAATTGGCTTCGTTGTATTCGTAATTGTAAATTCTTTGTAAAAATACAAGGATGAATTACCAATCCTCGAACAAAAAAATAAAGAAATAAAATTAAAGTATAAGTAGTTGATATTTAGTTTTTTGATGATGAAGTGAAGCTAAAAAGGTAACGCTAGGTAAGGTGATGACAAGTTTTTTCTTGCGGTTTTTTTCTTCTAATTAAGACTATGCTATTCCATTGCTTTACCTAATGAATCAGTACTTTAGATAAATTCATTTGATTAATAAAAGTATTCTTCTATTTTTGCAACCTCAAATAAAAAAAACACGTTATTATGAATGATTTAGTTGCTAGAATTAACACGGAAATTGAAATTTTTAAAAGTGAATCAGAAGCACTTGTAGAAAAAGGAGTAAAAGCTGCTGGAGCAAGAGCTCGAAAATCAAGTTTAGAAATTGAAAAACTTTTAAAAGAGTTCAGAAAAGTTTCTATTGAAGAATCTAAGAAATAATTGCTTTTAAAAGCACTTAAGAAATGGGGTTTTAAAACCCCATTTTTTTTACCCAAACTTTTGGGATAGTGTCAAAAAAGGGATAGAAATTTTCGTAGTGTTCAAATCTATTCCAATACTTCAGAAGTAGAATTTGGAGTTCTTCATTTGGAATTCCTAATTTCTGTCTAAACACTTCTGAATTTGAAATTCACTCAAACTATACCTTAAAGATAAACTTCTAAAGGGAATAAATACTCCAAAAAAAAGAAAAAAAAGACAAGTAGTTTTGCGTCAAAATTGCCTAACTTTAGCAGTATAAAAAGTTTAAAAAAAGAGACCGTTATTTGTTTAGAAGTAATAAATACACCACTGAATATAAAATTGTATCGCCACCTATTCCAGAAAATGAATGGGATATACGAGCGGAGATTGCACAAAGTAATAGTGCAGGCACGGGTTACGATGTAAGTATTACCGTAAATGGAAACGTTTATACTACAACTGTTGGTCCAACTGTAACTGAATTTGATGGCGCTGAAAACAAAGGAATGGAAAGAGGAGCAAGTGAACTTGCTATTCGTTTGCCTAATAATAGTTTAGGCTATACCGAAATTAATTATCGTCCAGATAACGAAAAAGGCAGTACCCAAAAATATCTTGGACTAATCAATGAAATGTGTGATTTTGGATATACCATTGATAACGGTCAGGAAAAAGAAGAAATTCTAACCAATACTTTCACCTTAGATGAAGGGATGGGGGCAAGTCAAGCTAATTCTTCTACCGGACATAGCATGACATTAAGCAATGGACTGCAATTTGCCGAAACTTACTGTGGATCCAAAGATGGGGATAAAGACGGAGATAGTGTAAAAGATATTGTAGATAACTGCCCAAATACTTTTAATCCTAAACAAGAAGATGATGATGGTGATGGCGTTGGAAATGTATGTGATAATTGCCTTTTGAAACCTAATGGTATCGCACAAGCAGCCTTAGCAGGTGTAGGGAATCAATTAGACTCTGACGGAGACGGTATAGGTGATGCTTGTGATAATTGCAAAAATAATGCTAACTTTGACCAAGCTGATAATGATGTTGACGAAAACGGTGCACCTAAACCTGATGGAATTGGTGATGTTTGTGACAATTGCAGAACCATTTACAATCCAAAGCAGGAAGATACCAACAATAATGGTATTGGAGATCTTTGCGAAGGATTGGCACAAGGAAAAGGAACTGAAGCTATTGCTACAGCGCCAAATGCTTTTTACCGTTTTGTAGGAGACAAGCAATATGAATTATCAAACCATTTAGGTAACGTTCTTTCGGTAATTTCAGATCGTACTCTTTTGGGGGCGAATAGTACCCTAACCCCAGACGTTCTTAGTTATAGTGATTATTACCCTTTCGGAATGCTTGTGCCGAATAGACACGGACAAAGCGATAGCTACCGCTATGGATTTAATGGAATGGAAAAAGATGACGAGTTAAAAGGTGAGGGTAACAGCTTAGATTTTGGTGCGAGGATGCTTGACCCAAGAATTGGAAGATGGTGGGGTAAAGACCCTGATAAAAGAGGTTGGATAAATCCATATTCTTCATTCGCAAATAACCCAATTAGGTATATTGACCCTGATGGAAGATGGCAAACAGATGGTCATTATTGGACAATTCTATTAATAGCAAAAATTTTAGGAATACCTAATGCGGAGGAGATTGCTAGATTTGCTGAATATCCTGATACTGACATTATGGGCTACAATGCTAGGGAACGTTACACTTGGATTGATGGAACAGAGCAAACTCATACTCACTCCTTAACTAATGGGTGGCATACTAATGAAAGAGGTAATACCATGGAAATGTTGTTAGATACTGATATCATCAATGTTAAAGAATTTGGAAGATTACTTCATAGACTTGGAGATACTTATGCTCATTCAAGATTAGACAATCCAGAACGTATGTATGGATTTGGAAATAGTAATGATGGAGGTTGGACTGCGGAACATTTTGTTGGAGCTGGTGACCAGCCTGATATGATTTATAATCGAACAGGCGAAAATGGAGCATATGTTAATTACGTAAAAGATGCCCTTTTTATACTTAGTGATAAAGGCCAAAACGAATATTAATTATATGGAAGCATATGATAGAACTATGCCTATTATTAATGAGTTAATGTCATATGCCAAAGAGAATAAAGTTTCATTAGTCGGTATAATAAATTATCAAGTTGCAAAAGTGCAAGGAAAGAAAGAGTTTTTTGTTTACAATACAGATTCAAATTTACCTACAAATTATAATGAAGCAATTGATAATACAAGAAACTACTTAAACTCGCAAGGAATAAAATTTAAAGAAGAAAAAAAATATGAAGTTGGAACATATTATTGTGCTGATTGTAAAAAAGATGTGCAATATAACAGTAAGGAGCTGGGAACCGAATTTAAAATACAAGATTAAATGAAAAATAGTTTTTTAATATTATTAAAGAGTATAAATGGAGTATACTCACTTGCTTTTTTATTTTGGTTAGTTTATCTGTTCATTTTTACAGACACTAATATAAGAGGTTTAGTCTTATTGTTAATGTTCTTGATTACTAGCGAAGTGTTTTTTTTAATACTTGTAAGTATAGTCTATTTTATAACAAAAGACAAGTATACACTTAAACAACAAATAATCTACGCTACAATTACAACTGTTTTATTAAGTAATACTTTTTTATTAATAGTTGGTTTGGATTTAATTCACAATCCATATAGTGTATTAATGCTAATATTTAATTTATTTGCCATAATTTATATAAAAATTTACTGCTATGAGAAGAGTTCTAATTAAAGATTAAATTTGTTTTTCGTGCTGCTGAGAATATCCTCTTCGAAGAGTGAATAAGTTGTCAGTTTGGGCTACGCAAATGTCCTAGCTCTGCAAAGTGTTCTCACTTTGCGCCATTTTAAATCGTCTGCTAATCCGCAAAAGTGTCAAAAGTCTCCCGACTTTTAATCTTAACACATCAGATTTGGAATTTGGTTTTTTTAATTTGGAATTTTATTTAGGGTGCTTCGCCAATTTCTCCTAACTTTTAATCCTAAAACATAAATACTTGGAATTTGGAATTTAATTTTTTTGGAATTTGTTCCCACTAGCTCGGACTTCTAAAATGGAATTTAAATCTTAGACGTTTAAATAGAAATCACTAAATTCTTTTCTTAAAAATTAACCCTCTCGGTAAATAAATACTCCAAAAAAAGAGAAAATAGATATTAGGTTTGCTTCAAAATTGCCTAACTTTAGCAGTATAAAAAGTTTAAAAAAAGGGAATTGGAATTCGTTATAATTTAGCTTTTTATCCATTTAATTTGCTCAAAATGCCACGAATTATATTGTTTTTTCTAGTGCTGAGTAGTTTTTGTAACAACTACGCTCAAACCCAAACAGCCAAAGAAGTCAACCATCAAGCCCAAACTTGGGTGAGTCTCAATACCAATTACAAATTCAACGACCGCTGGGGAATGATGAATGATGTTCACATCCGCAGAACAGATTTTGCTGCCAAAGAAAATTTTTATTTCGCAAGAACTGGAATCACCTACACGGCTTATCCTAATTTGGTGCTTGCCCTAGGATATGCCCATTTGTGGTTAGCACCAGCCAAACCAGAGTGGAATAACTTTGCCGATGAGAAGCGTATGTATCAGCAAGTGGTTTATACTTCCAAAATAGGAAAAGTCAACGTGCTACAACGGCTAAGAAATGAACAGCGATGGCAAGACAAAATAACGAATGATGTGGCGGTAGATACCCGCTTCACCAATAGAGTGCGCTATTTGTTGAGCTTTACAATCCCTATTTTTAAAGACAAATCACTTCCGTCGTTGGTGGTAGCCGACGAACTATTGCTGCACTTTGGTAAAGAAGTAGTGTACAATACGCTAGACCAAAACCGAATTTTCCTAGGAATCCGACAAAACATTACGCCAAAACTCAGTTATGATTTGGGTTATATGTATGTTTTTCAACAAAAATATTCTGGCTATCAGTACGATGCCAACCACACACTTCGATTATTCTTCTATTACAATGGAGGGAAGACACCCGAAAAGAAAGCAGTACAGCATCAAGAGCATAAGGAATAATGATTGTTTGTTATTTTCTTAATTTTAAACAATAAAAGCAAATTCAGCTTATTTTTTAATACTTATATTTAATATTTTGTTTATTTTGTATTTTTAAAGAAAATATTTTTTTGAGTAATACAGCCAAACACCACGTAAAAAAACAATAGTTTTATGAAAGCAACACGTAAAGAACACGATTTTTTAGGAGAACTTGAAATCCCAAACGAAGTATATTACGGAGTACAAACATTTAGAGCAATCGAAAATTTTAACATCACTGGAATTCCAATATCAAAAGAACCTTTGTTTATAAAAGCTTTGGGCTATGTGAAAAAAGCAGCAGCAATGGCCAACAAAGATTGCGGGGTTTTAGACGCCAAAATTGCCGAAGCCATTTGTTATGGTAGCGACCAATTGATTGCTGGAAAATTAGACCAAGAGTTTGTAAGCGATTTAATCCAAGGAGGAGCAGGAACTTCCGTGAATATGAATGCCAACGAAGTGATCGCTAATATTGGCTTAGAATTCTTAGGACACAAAAAAGGGGAGTACCAATACTTGCACCCAAACAATCACGTTAACTGTTCTCAGTCCACAAACGATGCCTATCCTTCGGCCTTCCGAATTGCGTTGTACCTTAAAATGGAATGTTTTTTGACCACCTTAGAGGAGTTAGAAAAAGCATTTACAGCCAAAGGACGCGAGTTTAGTAAAGTCTTAAAAATGGGACGCACGCAGTTACAAGATGCGGTACCCATGACCTTAGGACAAGAATTTCACGCTTATGCAACAACAATAGGAGAGGATATTAAGCGCTTAAAAGAAGCACAGAGTCTAGTACTCGAAATCAATATGGGGGCAACTGCCATTGGTACTAAAGTAAATGCACCAGAGGGCTATCCAGAGATATGCGTCAACTATTTAGCCAAAGAGGTTGGAATCCCGCTTACATTATCTCCTGATTTGATCGAAGCTACTGTAGATACTGGAGCTTATGTACAAATAATGGGAACTTTGAAACGTACTGCAGTTAAGATCTCCAAAATTTGTAACGATTTACGACTACTAAGTTCAGGGCCAAGAACCGGTTTCAATGAAATAAATTTACCTGCTCGTCAGCCAGGATCGTCTATAATGCCAGGAAAAGTAAATCCAGTAATTCCAGAAGTAGTCAATCAAACTTGTTTCTACGTAATCGGACAAGATTTAACCGTGACTATGGCCGCCGAAGCAGGTCAATTACAGCTAAATGTAATGGAGCCCGTAATCGCTTTTGCGATGTTCACTTCCCTTGATTATTTGTCCAATGCCCTTCACACCCTAATAGACAAGTGTATTGTGGGGATAACAGCCAACGAAGCGCATTGCTATGACCTAGTGATGAACAGCATCGGAATCGTGACGCAATTGAATCCGATTTTGGGTTACGAAGAAAGTGCCAGTATAGCGGGGGAGGCATTAAAATCAGGCAAAAGCGTCCACCAAATCACGGTAGTCGAACGCCAATTAATTAGTCAAGAAAAATGGGACGAAATCTATTCCATAGACAATCTCATCAACCCTAGATTTATCAATTCATAAAAGCAGTAGGAGCGGTAAAAAGAGGTAATATAAGCAGGCATCGTCCCGCTCTCCGCTATATCTCCTGTTTTGCCTCGTTCGAAAGAACGAGACAAAACAGGAGGATGCCGCTGCGATCGGGGCTATAAGGAAAGAGGGTTTTTAATCTGGAATTATTTAAAAGCTTGAACTCGATAAATAATATTAAGTTTTTCCAGATACAGTTAAGCTATTGTTTTACCTGCAAGGTCTCTTTTATGACCTTGTAGTTTTTTTGCATAAGACAGTTGGCAAATTGTATTTTGTTATTCCTTTCTGCAAGGTTTTTTTCAACCTTGTAGGTATAAAAACTTCTAGTAATTTTTTTTAAATAGCAGTAGTGTACTAGTTGTTCCTGCAAGGTCTTTTTCCAGACCTTGTAGGTATTCAAACTTCCGATAAAACTTTTTTAGTACAGACGTAATTTGTTAATCATCCCAGCAAGGTCTTTTTCTAACCTTATAACCTGAGTTCGCAAACTATTTGTTTGTTAATTTCAATAGGAATGGGCTTTAGTCCCATTCTATTTGTTTGTAAAATTTGAATAGGAATGGACTTTAGTCCATTCTTTAAAATGAGTTTAGTATTCTATTGTTTATAAAATTTCAATAAGAATTGGTTTTATCCCATTCTCAATTTGTTTGTAAAATTTGAATAGGAATTGGCTTTAGCCCATTCTCTAAAATAAGTTTCATATTCGGCTTTAGCCAAAATCTTCCACTTTTATAAAAAACGATAGAAACCAATAACAGGATGTCTCCTTTAAATGCTTTCTATATCTTATAGGTATAAAAACTTCTAGTATTTTTTTTTAAATAGTAGTAGTGTACTAGTTGTTCCTGCAAGGTCTTTTTCCAGACCTTGTAGGTATTCAAACTTCCGATAAAACTTTTTTAGACAGACGTAATTTGTTAATCATCCCAGCAAGGTCTTTTTCTAACCTTATAACCTGAGTTCGCAAACTATTTGTTTGTTAATTTTAATAGGAATGGGCTTTAGTCCCATTCTATTTGTTTGTAAAATTTGAATAGGAATGGACTTTAGTCCATTCTTTAAAATGAGTTTAGTATTCTATTGTTTATAAAATTTCAATAGGAATGGGCATTAGTCCTATTCTATTTGTTTGTGAATTTGAATAGGGATGGGCTTTAGCCCATTCTCTAAAATAAGTTTCGTATTAGGCTTTAGCCAAAATCTTTCTGTATGTTGTGTGAATGTCTAATGTTTTCGCACCTCCCTATAAAGCAAGAAGCAATTGATTTGGTATAATTAATCGTCATTATTTTATTGATGAGATGTTAATCGAACCTAAGCTTTTTGCGCAGAAGTAGTTTGGTAGTCATTACGGTAACATCTTTTTTCAATCCTATAAACTGAGTTCGCAAACTATTTGTTTACTTATTTCAATAGGAACGGACTTTAGTTCTATTCTATTTGTTTGTAAAATTTGAATAGGAATGGGCTTTAGCCCATTCTTTAAATGAATTTTGTGTTCGGCTTTAGCCAAAATCCTCTAATTTGATTTATAATGAGAGAAGGCAAGCATAGGGAGTTAATCCCAAAAGGGCATAAAAAAACCCGAACATTCGTTCGGGTTTTTCTATATAAGTAAGTAATCAAAATTGAGTTGATAAAACGTTTATTTTACTTTATTAAGTATTGCTTTGAAAGCTTCAGGGTGATTCATCGCTAAATCTGCAAGAACTTTACGGTTCAATTCGATGTTGTTAGCTTTCAATTTCCCAATGAATTGTGAATAAGACATTCCTTCCAATCTAGCTCCAGCGTTGATACGTTGAATCCATAAAGCACGGAAATTTCTTTTGTTCACTTTTCTGTCACGGTATGCATAGCACATTGCTTTTTCTACCGCGTTCTTAGCAACTGTCCAAACGTTTTTACGTCTTCCAAAGAAACCTTTGGCTTGCTTCATTATTTTTTTTCTTCTTGCTCTTTTAGCAACTGAATTTACCGATCTTGGCATAATTTTACTGTTTTTTTGTAGCAGGCGTCCTGAATTAAATCAAAGGAACTTATGGCCATACTCCAAGGTTATTAAATGTTTTTTAACCTAAAGAATTCTTTAAAGCAATAGTCTTAATACTTAATTCTCAAGACTTGATTCTTTTATTAGATAATTCTTAATTGTTGTTTGATACTTTTCATATCTGTAGTGTGAACTAGCGCTGAGTGTGTCAAGGCTAATTTACGTTTCTTAGATTTTTTAGTCAAGATATGACTTTTAAAAGCATGCTTTCTTTTAATCTTTCCAGAACCAGTAACTTTGAAACGTTTTTTGGCGCTAGATTTGGTTTTCATTTTAGGCATTTTTTCCTAGATTTTTAATTTATTCTTACTTACTTATTTTTGACTTTCAAGCTCCGCCGAACGGGCGAACGAGAAATGATATTATTACTCACCCTATGAATCTTGTTAGAGTTTCTTATCCTCTCTTTTGGAGGGGCTGGGGGAGGCTTTACTTCTTTTTCTTTGGAGCAATAAACATAATCATACGTTTACCCTCAAGTACAGGCATAGCTTCTACTTTTCCATGCTCTTCAAGATCCGTTGCTAAACGTAGCAGCAAGATTTGTCCTTGATCTTTATAGATAATAGAACGTCCTTTAAAGAATACAAACGCTTTTAATTTAGCACCTTCTTTCAAGAATTTCTCCGCATTTTTTCTTTTAAACTCGTAATCATGCTCATCAGTTTGAGGACCAAAACGAATTTCTTTAACCACAACCTGCGAAGATTTTGCTTTTAGAATTTTGTCACGTTTCTTTTGCTCGTAAACAAATTTCTTATAATCCATAATCTTACATACCGGTGGTTCTGCATTGGGAGAAATTTCAACCAAATCCAATTCAAACTCATCCGCAAGACGTAATGCTTCGGCTAATTTAAAAACACCAGGCTCGATGTTCTCACCAACAAGTCTTACTTCCTGTACCCCACGAATATTGTTGTTGATTCTGTGGGCATCCTTTTTTTCTACGCGAGGTTGATAACCTCTGTTACTTCTTATTGCTATGACTTTATAATTTAAGTTAAACTGTAAATACTTTTAATGTTTTGCTAATTTCTTCTTCAACAATAGCGGCAAATTCATCTATCGTTACGCTTATATTTCCTTTGCCTTCTTGACCGTGACGTCGGATTGAAATCGTGCCATTTTTCTCTTCTTCCTCACCTACGATTAACATAAATGGGGTTTTTTGCATTTCGGCATCTCTGATTTTCTTTCCAATAGTCTCGTTTCTATTGTCAATTAGGGCGCGAATTTCGTGATTTTCTAGCAGATTTAAAACTTTTTTCGCATAATTTTCATATTTCTCACTCAAACACAAGATTATAGCCTGTTCCGGCATTAACCAAAGAGGGAAATTTCCTGCTGTGTGTTCTAATAAAATAGCAATGAATCGCTCCATCGAACCAAATGGAGCTCTGTGAATCATTACAGGTCTATGTAATTCGTTGTCAGAACCTTTGTAGGTCAATTCAAAACGCTCCGGTAAGTTGTAATCTACCTGAATGGTGCCCAATTGCCATTGTCTGCCCAGGGCATCTTTGACCATGAAATCTAATTTTGGACCATAAAAAGCAGCTTCACCATATTCAACAACTGTGTTCAGTCCTTTGTCTTTGGCGGCATTGATAATGGCATTTTCTGCTTTTTCCCAGTTTTCATCACTACCAATGTATTTCTCTCTATTTTCTTTATCGCGCAAAGACACTTGAGCAGTAAAGTTTTCAAAGCCCAAAGATCCAAAAACATAGAGTACCAAATCAATTACTTTTTTGAATTCTTCATCCAATTGCTCTGGAGTACAAAAGATATGAGCATCATCCTGAGTAAACCCTCGAACACGAGTCAACCCGTGTAATTCGCCACTTTGTTCGTAACGGTAAACGGTTCCAAATTCAGCATAGCGTTTTGGTAGATCTTTGTAGGACCAAGGACGTACATTGTATATTTCACAGTGATGAGGACAGTTCATAGGTTTTAGCAAGAACTCTTCGCCTTCTGCAGGGGTGTTGATAGGTTGGAAACTGTCAGCACCATATTTGGCATAATGTCCAGAAGTTACATACAATTCTTTTTGTCCAATGTGTGGAGTTACAACTTGTTCGTAACCTGCTTTCTTTTGGGCTTTTTTTAAAAATTGCTCCAAACGATCTCTTAATGCGGCGCCTTTTGGCAACCACAATGGCAAACCTTGCCCTACTTTTTGTGAAAAAGCGAACAACTCCAATTCCTTACCAAGTTTTCGGTGGTCACGGCGTTTGGCTTCTTCAAGTAATTCTAGGTATTCAGTTAGGTCTTTTTGTTTTGGGAAAGACGTGCCGTATACGCGGGTCAATTGCTTATTCTTCTCGTCTCCTCTCCAGTAAGCACCTGCAACACTCATGATTTTTACAGCTTTTATGATGCCTGTGTTCGGAATATGACCTCCTCTACACAAATCTGTAAAAGTGGCATGATCACAAAAAGTAATAGTTCCGTCTTCTAGATTGCTTATTAACTCTGTTTTGTAGACGTTGTTTTTATAGGTTTCTAAGGCTTCAGCTTTAGTAACAGCACGCATTTTGAATTCGTGCTTCTCTTTTGAGATTTCCAAAATTCGACTTTCAATAGCTTTGAAGTCGGCTTCGGTTATCTTTTGTTCGCCAAAATCAACATCATAATAGAATCCATTCGCAATAGCTGGACCTAATGTTAGTTGGATACTAGGATACATTTCTTCTAATACTTGTGCCATCACGTGCGAAGTCGAGTGCCAAAATGCTTTTTTGCCTTCAGCATCATTCCATGTGTATAATATCAGACTGCCGTCAGTGGTCAAGGGCGTGCTGGTTTCAATAGTGGTGCCTTCAAAAGATGCCGAAATGACATTTCTTGCAAATCCCTCACTAATGTTTTTGGCAACCTCCATTGGAGTTGTTCCCGGCGCAAACGCTCTAATCGACCCATCGGGCAAAGTAATACTAATCATTTTTATATATTTTAGGAATGCAAATATAAACGTTTACCAAAACACCTTCAATATATAGTTGTGTTTTTTTTAGGAGCTATTTCCGGCTGTCCGTTATATCTCTTGGGTCGAACCCCGCCCCAAGAGGATGCCACTACCATCCGGGCTAGGGCATTTGTGCTTACAACAGGTTTTTGTCTTTGTTTTCACATATAATGTATACTTTACGCTTTGTTCTGATTTTTCACAATGAAGTTTACGTTGCTATTTTGTTATTCCGACAAAGCAGGAATTGCATAGTACAATTAAGCAGTGTGTTTTTAGATTGTATTTCCGCTTGTTTCTAATGTGTCTTACTGCGTGCAGTAACTCTTGAGGCTGTCCATCAGGACAGCGCTAGTATGTTTGTCGTAGAAAGGTGTTCTGTATTTCTTTTATATTTAATGTATTGTTCTTTATTGCTACCTATATAGATAGAGTATGAATAGTGTATGGGAAGAGTATGAAGACACTATATATATAGTATGTATACAATAATGAATTAATAAGTATTACTATATATAATGAGTGATTAGCTCTTGAATGTCTTCGATACGTTCTGTAAATAGAGTAAGAACGGGGTATAATGTCGGTAATTGCGCTTTAAAAGCAGTATGCTTGTTATGAACCACTTTTTTTGCAAAGCTAATATTTGTGTTAAATAATGATTATCAATGTTTTATTGTTACATTAAAAAATAAATCAAAAAAAGGTTTAAAAAAGTCTTGTTAAAGTGAGAAAAGGTGTTACTTTTGCACCCGCAACAACGCAGACGTTCTTTTATATACTGGCAGGTTATTGAGATATTCGGGATTAGATTTCTGAAAAAAAAATATCAAAAAAAGCTTGTGAGAAATAAAAACGTTACTTACCTTTGCACCCCGCAAAACACGGAAAGTTCCTTGAGAGATTGATAAGAGAAAGAGAGATAAATGAGAATAAAAATTTTCA
>NZ_JBCGDP010000032.1:0-25289 GCF_038739875.1 Flavobacterium polysaccharolyticum | reverse complement strand
TTTATCTCTCTTTCTCTTATCAATCTCTCAAGGAACTTTCCGTGTTTTGCGGGGTGCAAAGGTAAGTAACGTTTTTATTTCTCACAAGCTTTTTTTGATATTTTTTTTTTCGAAAATCTCTTCCCGATTATATCAATAACTTGCCAGTATATAAAAGAACGTCTGCGTTGTTGCGGGTGCAAAAGTAACACCTTTTTTTACTTTAACAAGACTTTTTTAAACCTTTTTTTGATTTATTTTTTAATGCAACAATAAAACATTGATAATCATTATTTAATAAAAACATTAGCTTTTCAAAAAAAGTGGTTCATAACAAGTATACCGCTTTTAAAGCGCAATTACCGCCATTAAACGCACCACGTATTCTGATTTCAGGGCAAAATAAGACTAATTGTTACCTATATAGTAGAAAACATTATTACACCCTTACTTTATCTATATTATATATAATGTATCCATACATTATATATGTGACATCCTCTTGGGGCGAGGTTCGCCCTAAGAGATAGAACGGACAGCCGGAAATAGCTCCTAAAAAAAGAAAATAAATTCGATTGTTTAATTGAGATAAACTACCTATTTAAGTTGCATAGCTTTTACATGCCAAGCCTCATTCAAGTCGTTATAATTTACTGGGGCCGCAGGTGGTTGGTTTTGAAGTCTTCCCGTTTCAAAAGCTCTTACTAAGATCGTTTCAATTAAAAAATCTTCATTTACTTCATAAGGCTTATATTTTGTCTTAAGATTTATATCAAAAATTCGAGCAGTGGTATTGGCCCAAAATGCTTTCCATCCACTTTTTAGGTCCGAAACCAGATCGTATGTAGTAATACCAGTTTGTCTATGAATCAATTTCACTAAAATTTGCCCCTGTTTTCGTGACAGCTTTTTTAGTTTAGCTTCAAATTCATTCGTTAAATAATCTTCGACGATTTTAAAATACTTTTTTTTCTCTTTGTTTGTTTTTAAATAGGACATTCCTTTTTTGAGCGCCACTAATCTTTCGGAAGCAAGTTTAGCATAAGGATACGTTTTATACACTCGGTTTTGAAGAATTAAAAATTGCTTTTTATCCTCAAGACTTAATTTTTCTTTACTTATAATTATTTCGGGCAACAAAATAGTATCACTAAGTATACTATCATTCTCAATAAGGGCAGGGTCTTTTTTTTCGCTTTCTTTAGGAACATTCTGGGCTTGTGTAGTAAGAAATAAAAAAAAGAAAAACAAACAAATATAGATTCGGTTCATGATAAAAATTTATAATTCAAAATTATAAATTTTTATACAAGTCTGATGCCAAATTTATAAATTAGCAAAAAATAATTTTTATGAATTCACAATCAATATTAAACGCCAATTCATTGGCTTTTTTGGAAAAATATTTAAATAACGCCTCTCCTACTGGATTTGAATCTGAAGGCCAAAAAATTTGGATGGAATACCTAAAACCTTATGTAGACACTTTCATCACCGACACCTACGGAACTGCTGTTGGAGTCATCAATCCTGGAGCACCTTTCAAAGTTGTAATCGAAGGACATGCGGATGAAATTGCTTGGTACGTAAATTACATTACCGAAGATGGATTAGTTTACGTAATCCGTAATGGCGGTTCGGATCATCAAATTGCCCCCTCAAAACGAGTAAATATCCATACCAAAAAGGGCATAATTAAAGGAGTTTTTGGTTGGCCAGCCATACATACTCGCAGTAGAGACAAAGAAGAAAATCCAAAAACAAGTAATATTTTTATTGATTTAGGATGTGAAACCAAAGAAGAAGTTGAAAAACTCGGCGTACATGTTGGCTGCGTGATAACCTATCCTGATGAATTCATGATTATGAATGAAAACAAATTTGTTTGTCGTGCTATTGACAACAGAATGGGAGGTTTTATGATTGCCGAGGTCGCTCGATTATTACATGAAAACAAAAAACAACTTCCATTTGGCTTATATATAACCAATGCAGTTCAAGAAGAAGTTGGATTGAGAGGAGCTGAAATGATTACGCAAACCATCAAACCTAATGTCGCCATAGTTACCGATGTTTGTCACGATTCAACAACACCAATGATCGACAAAAAGATTGAAGGCGAAACCAAAATTGGAAAAGGTCCTGTAATAACATACGCTCCAGCTGTTCAAAACAACCTTAGAGAGCTCATTTTGAACACAGCATCAGAAAAAGGAATTCCTTTCCAGCGTCTTGCTTCTTCACGTGTTACTGGAACTGACACTGATGCTTTTGCATATAGTAACGGAGGGGTTGCATCAGCGTTAATTTCATTACCATTGCGTTATATGCATACAACTGTAGAAATGGTTCATCGTAAAGACGTAGAAAACGTAATCCAGTTAATCTATGAAACCTTATTAAAAATAGAAAACAATGAAACATTTTCTTATTTTAAATAAGAGTCAATGAAATTAATTTTCAGTTATTACAAATCACATAAAAAAACGCCATTCAAAAAAAGAATGGCGTTTTTTTATGTAAATCAAAAATTTAACTATTAATTTTTGCTTTTAATTGTTTGTACTCAGCCGTCATTTCTAATGCGCTATAAACATTCATAAGTGTTTTTGCTACGTCAACATTTTTCGGATCTAAATCCACAGCTTTTTTAAGAAAAGGAATAGTACTTTTAAACAATTCTTCTCTTTTTTTCTTCAAAACATCATAACGTTTCATATCATTAGTAGATGTACCTAATTTATTCATTTCATCAATGATAGGCTTCTCATTTTCTAATTTTAAGGCAGCAATATTAATGTAAGCATTAGTATAAGCTGGATTAATTTCAATTACTCTATTATAATACTTTTCAGCGTCAGCATTGTTTTTTGCATTTGCACTTAAAACACCTAAATTAAAAACTAAATCAGCATCATTTGGGTTTTTAGCTAATATATCAGATACTAATTTTTTATAAGTTTCAAAATCTTTTGCTTCTAAGTATAAGTTCGCTTCTGTCAAAGCTAAAGAAGTATCCTCTGGATTAGCTTTTCTTGCATCAGAAACTGCTTGTTGAGCTTCTTTAGATTTACCTTGTTGCACCAAAATCAATGCTACGTTTTTATATATCTCACCTCTCTTAGAAGGAATAACTTCTGTTCTTGGTTTCTCGTGCGTACCTAATTTAATCATACGATCTCTTTCGGCAGCTGTTAAATACATATCTTCTTGAGAAGTTAATTTGTTTACTGCAAAATAATTAGTTCCTTTACCTGAATAGTTAAGTTTCTTTAACTCGTCATAATTTTTAAGAGCTGCATCGTAATTCTTTGCATTTACATACGTTGATGCTGCATAATATAAATTAATTGTATCTTTTTTATCCAATTGATAGGCATCATACAATTTTTTGGCTGCAACTTCATACTTATCTGATTTTGAATCAACAATAGCCTCATTAATCAATTTGTATTTGATATCTATTACAGATTTAGTAGCTTGTGCTGTATATTTTGATTTTCCTGAAGCTTTCTCTACTTCGATCAACTCTTGAAATGCTCCAGCTGCTAATGATAAATTAGCATCTTTATCTACACTTTTGTTAGCTAAATCTAACATCACATTTCCTTTAACAAAATAGTATTGTGCTTTTTCAGCTTCGGTAGCATTTATTATAACCGTTTCAGCATCTAACAAAATTGTTTTTGCTTCATCGGATTTACCCGCTTTTAATGCTTTTTCAGCTGCTTTAATTTGATCTTTTTGCGCAAAAGTAGCTACTGAGATCAACATAATTGACGCGAGTAATACATATTTACTTTTCATGGTATTCTATTTTTATTTATTATTTATTAATCTTCATCATTTATTTCATCTTCCTCGTCGCTGTCGTCCTCTACTACATCATCTTCATCATCCTCTTCATCTTCTTCAGCAGTATCATCTTCAAGAACTTCAAGTACTGGTTTTACGCGTTCGACTGCTGAGTTTTCAGAATTATCATTTTCATCTGCTTCATCTTTCATTACTTTTGTTACTGCTGCAATCGAGTCGTTTCCTTTTAAATTAATCAATTTCACCCCTTGAGTGGCACGACCCATTACACGCAAGTCTTCAATAGCCATTCTGATGGTTAAACCAGATTTATTAATAATCATCAAATCATCAGCATCAGTAACAGCATTAATAGAGATTAGCTTACCCGTTTTTTCAGTGATATTCAATGTTTTAACCCCTTTTCCTCCACGGTTTGTAATTCGATACACATCCTCTCCATCTTCGTCTACCAACTTGGTACGTTTTCCGTATCCATTCTCTGTAACTACTAAAATTTGAGAATCAGTTATATCTTCTTTATCCACTGTAACCATTCCGATAACTTCGTCGGATTCATCTTTTAACGTAATTCCACGAACACCAGAGGCCGTTCTTCCCATTGGACGAGTTTTTGTTTCTTCAAAACGAACTAATTTTCCAGATTTAACCGCCAAAATGATTTGACTTTCTCCATTGGTTAATTTCGCCTCTAACAATTCATCGCCTTCTTTGATCGTAATTGCAGCTACACCATTCACACGTGGTTTTGAATATTTCTCTAAAGAAGTTTTCTTAACCTGACCTTGCTTAGTCACCATAATTAAATTATGACTATTTATGTAGTCTTTATCTTTTAAATCTTGTGTGCAAATATACGCCTTTACTTTGTCATCACTTTCAATATTAACTAAATTTTGAATCGCTCTTCCTTTAGCCGTCTTATTTCCTTCAGGAATTTCATACACTCTCATCCAGAAACATTTTCCTTTTTGAGTAAAGAACATCATGTACTGATGATTGGTTGCTACAAACATGTGCTCTAAGAAATCTTGATCTCTTGTTCCAGCACTTTTTTGACCAACTCCTCCTCTATTTTGTGTTTTATATTCACTCAAATTAGTACGTTTGATATATCCTGCATGAGAAATGGTTACCACCACACTCTCATCTGCAATTAAATCTTCAATACTTACATCTCCCCCTGAGTATTCAATTAAAGAGCGACGAGCATCACCATATTTATCTCTAATTTCAATCAATTCTTCTTTTATCAAGGCGGTTCTCAAATTAACATCAGCCAATAAAGCACGTAAATGGTCAATCAATTTCATGATTTCTTCGTACTCCGCTCTCAATTTATCTTGCTCAAGACCTGTTAATTGTCTCAATCGCATTTCAACAATTGCACGAGCCTGGATATCTGAAAGTTTAAATCTTTCAATCAATTTTTCTCTTGCTTCTTCTGTGTTTTTAGAAGCTTTAATCAATGCAATTACTTCGTCTATATTATCAGAAGCTATGATTAACCCTTCTAAAATATGTGCTCTCTCTTCCGCTTTTCTTAACTCGAATTGTGTTCTTCTTATTACAACATCATGACGGTGTTCTACAAAATAATGAATCAAATCTTTAAGATTCAACATTTGAGGTCTTCCATTCACTAAAGCAATATTGTTAACACTAAAAGAAGATTGCAATTGTGTATACTTATAAAGCGTATTTAAAACCACATTTGGGGTTGCATCACGTTTTAATATATAAACAATTCGCATACCGTTTCTATCTGATTCATCTCGGATATTGGCAATACCTTCAATTTTCTTTTCATTCACTAGATCCGCCGTACGCTTAATCATATCAGCTTTATTAACCTGATATGGGATCTCAGTCACAATGATAGATTCTCTTCCGTCTACTTCTTCGAAACCTACTTTGGCTCGCATTACGATTCGACCTCTACCTGTTTTAAAGGCCTCTCGTACTCCTTCATAACCATATATAATGCCTCCTGTTGGGAAATCAGGCGCTTTAATATGAGTGATTAATTCATCAATTTCGATGTCATTATTATCAATATAAGCTAACGTTCCATTGACTACTTCGGTTAAATTGTGCGGAGGCATATTAGTAGCCATACCCACAGCGATTCCTGTCGCACCATTAATTAATAAGGTAGGAACACGAGTTGGCATTACTTTAGGCTCGTATAAAGTATCGTCAAAATTCAATTGAAAATCAACGGTTTCTTTTTCGATATCTGCCATAATCTCCTCAGAGATCTTACGCATTCTCGCTTCAGTATAACGCATTGCCGCTGGACTATCTCCATCTACAGAACCAAAGTTACCTTGTCCGTCAACTAATAAATAACGCATACTCCATTCCTGAGCCATACGAACCATGGCATCATAAACAGAAGTATCTCCGTGTGGGTGATACTTTCCTAAAACTTCACCGACAATTCTTGCGGATTTTTTATGGGCTTTATTTGAAAAAACTCCTAAATCATACATTCCATATAGCACTCTACGATGTACAGGTTTTAAACCATCTCTAACATCAGGAAGTGCTCTGGATACGATTACAGACATCGAATAGTCGATATAAGCTGATTTCATTTCATCTTCAATGTTAATAGGAATTAACTTTTCTCCTTCAGACATAAGTTGTTATATTAAATAATTATATTAATTTCAAAACGTGCCAATATACGGCTTTCTGAACTTTTTTCAGGTATTTTAACAGTCTAATTTCTCTAATTTATTAACAATAAAAAACCCTATAATAGTTAATAAATTTCGTCCATTTTAACTTATATTTTATTATTATTTTTGTCACTTAGCTGACACCTGATATTACTAGGAATGATTTTTGTTTATAAATAGTAAATCAGTAAATTTACACATATAAAACATATACCACATGGATGACAATTTTTCCCCTAGAGTAAAAGATGTTATTACGTACAGTAAAGAAGAAGCCTTACGATTAGGTCATGATTTTATTGGAACGGAACATTTGATGTTAGGCATTTTGCGTGATGGAAACGGAAAGGCTATCCATATTTTAAACAATTTGGATGTAGATTTAGAACATCTTCGAAGAAAAGTTGAAATTCTTAGCCCTGCTAGCCCTATTAGCCTAGAAGTAAATCTTGAAAAAAAGAATTTACACTTAACACGACAAGCCGAAAGAGCTTTAAAAACAACCTTTCTTGAAGCCAAGGTTTTTCAGAGCACTTCAATCAGTACTGCACACCTACTCTTGTGCATTTTGAGAAACGAAAACGATCCCACAACCAAGCTATTAAATAAACTAAAAATAGATTATGATTTAGCTAAAGAACAATATTTGAATATGACTCCAAACGAACAAGATTACATCGATAACTTGCCAAAAAACGAATCATACAATGATGATTCAGGACAAGATGACAGTCTGAAAGAAGGGACTTTCAACAACCCTATAAACAAATCCAACAAAAAATCTAAAACACCTGTTTTAGATAATTTTGGGAGAGATTTAACAGAAATGGCCGAAGAAGGAAAATTAGATCCTGTAGTAGGTCGCGAAAAAGAAATTGAACGCGTATCTCAAATTTTAAGCCGTCGTAAAAAGAATAATCCTCTTTTGATTGGTGAACCAGGAGTTGGAAAATCTGCCATCGCAGAAGGACTAGCCCTAAGAATCATTCAAAAAAAGGTCTCTAGAATCTTATTCAATAAGCGAGTAGTTACTCTTGATTTAGCCAGCCTTGTGGCTGGAACAAAATATAGAGGACAGTTCGAAGAACGAATGAAAGCGGTAATGAACGAATTAGAAAAAAACGATGATATCATTCTATTTATAGATGAAATTCATACCATTGTTGGTGCAGGAGGAGCAACAGGTTCATTAGATGCATCTAATATGTTCAAACCCGCCTTGGCAAGAGGTGAAATTCAATGTATAGGCGCAACTACACTGGATGAATACCGCCAATACATAGAAAAAGACGGAGCTTTAGAAAGACGTTTTCAAAAAGTAATCGTGGAACCCACTTCGGTTGAAGAGACAATTACTATTTTAAATAATATTAAAGATAAATACGAATCACATCACAATGTTACCTATTCTCCTGAAGCAATAGAAGCTTGTGTAAAACTAACTGACAGATATATGTCGGAACGCTTTTTACCAGACAAAGCTATTGATGCTTTAGACGAAGCAGGTTCAAGAGTTCATATCACTAATATAGATGTTCCAAAGCAGATTTTAGATTTGGAGCGTCAATTAGAAGATGTGCGCGAATTGAAAAATTTAGTTGTCAAAAAACAAAAATATGAAGAAGCAGCCAAACTACGTGATGATGAAAAACGAATAGAAAAAGATTTAGCTATTGCTCAAGAGCAATGGGAAGAAGACTCAAAAAATAACCGAATCAATGTTACAGAAGATAATGTTGCTGATGTTGTTTCTATGATGACAGGGATTCCAGTTAATCGTATTGCTCAAACAGAAAGTAATAAATTGGCTAAATTACCAGAGCTTATTCAAAATAAAGTAATTGGACAAAATGAAGCTGTTTTAAAAATAGCTCGTTCCATTCAAAGAAACAGAGCTGGTTTAAAAGATCCCAACAAACCCATTGGTTCGTTTATCTTCTTAGGCCAAACTGGAGTCGGTAAAACACAATTAGCCAAAGTACTTGCAAAAGAATTATTTGATTCTGAAGAAGCTTTAATCAGAATCGATATGAGTGAATACATGGAAAAATTCGCTATTTCAAGATTAGTTGGAGCACCTCCGGGATATGTAGGTTACGAAGAAGGTGGCCAATTGACAGAAAAAGTACGAAGAAAACCATATTGTGTTGTACTTTTGGATGAAATAGAAAAAGCACATCCAGACGTATTTAACATGATGCTACAAGTATTAGATGATGGGTTCTTAACAGATAGTTTAGGGCGTAAAATCGATTTTAAAAATACGATTATCATTATGACCTCAAATGTAGGTGCGAGACAATTAAAAGATTTTGGACAAGGTGTTGGATTTGGTACCGCAGCAAAGGTTGCTCAAGCCGAAGATAATTCAAAAAGTATTATCGAAAATGCATTGAAAAAAACCTTTGCTCCTGAGTTTTTAAACCGAATCGACGATGTTATTGTTTTTAATTCATTAGAAAAAGAAGACATCAACTTGATTATCGAAATTGAATTAAAAAAACTATACGCTCGAATCAAAGATTTAGGATACACCTTGAATCTTTCTGACAAAGCAAAAGCATTTATTGCTGACAAAGGTTTTGACAAACAATTTGGTGCAAGACCGCTAAAAAGAGCCATCCAAAAATATGTAGAAGATGCTCTAGCCGAAGAAATTATAACTTCAAAAATTAATGCTGGTGACGAAATCTTTATGGACATTGAAGAAGGTGCTACTGAGTTAACGGTTAACGTCAATAAAGCAGAAGAACCTACAAATCAATAAATTAAAACAAATTATTTATTTTAGCCCGTTATGTTTTTTTACTACATAACGGGCTAATTCTTTATATTAATTTAACTTTTTTAAAAAACAAAAAGTTACTTTTGAAGTTTTTATTAAACAACTTGTTGTATGCTACAAAACAAAGTCATCTTAGGAAGTGAAGAATGGTGCTCTTTCCCTGACCTAAATATTCCTACTATCAAAGCTAGAGTCGATTCGGGAGCCAAAACTTCAGCTTTACATGCCATAAATATTGCCCCTTTTATCAAAAATGATAGCAATTGGGTTAAATTCGATATTAATCCCATACAAAATAACAACAAAACTGTTATTCATTGTGAGGCGCCATTAGTAGACAAACGAATTGTAAAAAGTTCCAGTGGTTATAGAGAACAACGCTATGTGATTCAGACCTTATTAAAAATTGGAGACGACACATGGAACATAGAAATGACATTGACCAACAGAGATTCAATGGGATTTCGAATGCTTTTAGGTCGTGAAGCTATGAGTGGACGTGTTTTGGTAGATCCTGAGCAAAAATATTTATTAGGACAACCCTCTGCAGATAATCTGAAAGAATTATATAAGAATGCCGAAAAAGCAAGTTCTGGCTTACGAATCGGAGTTTTGGCTAGTAATCCAGAATTGTATAGTAATAAACGAATCATGGAAGCTGGTGAAATGAGAGGACATGAAATGCATTTTTTGAACATCAAAGAATGTTATATGAAATTAGACGCCAAAACACCAGAAATTCATTATAGAGGTGGAAAAATCCTAAATCAATTTGATGCTATAATTCCAAGAATCCGTCCAAGTATTACTTTTTATGGTTGTGCTTTGACCCGTCAATTTGAGGCCTTAAAAGTATTTTGTCTTAATTCATCAACGGCGATAACACAATCTAGAGATAAGCTCTTTTCTTTACAATTATTACTTAACAATGGCGTCGACATACCAACCACTGGATTTGCAAATTCTCCATTAGATACCAACGATTTAATAAAAATGGTGGGTGGTCCTCCTTTAATTGTAAAACTACTCGAAGGTACCCAAGGAAAAGGTGTAGTTTTGGCTGAAACAAAGAAAGCAGCAGAGAGTGTTATTAATGCATTCAAAAGTTTAAATGCTAATATATTAGTACAAGAATTCATAAAAGAGGCAAATGGAAAAGATATTCGTTGCTTTGTAATTGATGGAAAAGTAGTGGCAGCTATTCAACGTGAGGCAATGCCTGGCGAATTCAGAGCTAATATTCATCTTGGTGGAACAGCTTCAATAATTAAGGTCACCAGTGAAGAAAAAAGAATCGCTATAAAAGCGGCTAAAGCCATGGATTTAAAAGTAGCAGGTGTAGACATTATTCGCTCTTCTAAAGGTCCTTTATTGCTCGAAGTAAATTCTTCTCCTGGATTAGAAGGAATTGAAGGCGCAACCAACAAGGATATTGCTGGTGAAATGATAAAAGCCATCGAGAAAAACTTTAAAAGCAAAGCAGTAGTTTAAAAGAGACTAAAAAATATTGGGTTCACTAGAAATTTCTTCAAAAAAATTACTAGTGGACTCATTATTTTAGGGTAGTCTAGTCAAAATTTAATCAAAAAAAAATGTGTTTTTCAAAGAATTACAAAATAAGCATCGAACATTATGAGATAGATGTATTATAAAAATAAATAAAGCAAAAAAAAAGGCTTGAATTCCTACCAATTCTGAGGTCTTTTTAATGAAAACAAAAACATTTGACACTTTTAATTTCGCCTTATTTTTCAAGGCTTTTTTTTCGTAAATTTGAATGTATTCATTTACCTAAGTAAGTGATTACAAGTATCTTAAGAACATTAAAAAAATTAATGAAATGGAAATTGTAACAAATACAGAAACGTTTAAAAAGGGAAATTGGACTACAACGATTAATGTTTATGATTTTGTAGTAAAAAACATAACTCCGTATGAAGGAACTGCAGATTTTTTAGTTGGACCTTCAAACAAAACCACAAAATTGTGGGAGGCATGTAAACAACAATTATTAAAAGAAAGACAAAATAACGGTTGTTTAGCCATCGATACCGAGACCATCTCTAATATTACAGCTTTTGGCCCTGGGTATATTGATAAAGAAAATGAAGTGATTGTTGGTCTTCAAACTGATGTTTTACTCAAAAGAGCTATGAAACCATTTGGTGGAATCAAATTAGTAGAGTCAGCAGTTAAAGAAAAAGGGCTACAAGTATCAGAAAGAGTTTCTGACATCTTCAATTACGCTAAAGACCATAATCAAGCTGTTTTTGACGCTTATGATACGGAAATCAAAATATATCGTTCTAAACACGTTTTAACTGGCTTACCTGATAATTATGCTAGAGGAAGAATTATTGGTGACTTTAGACGTTTACCCCTATATGGAGCTGATGCATTAATTGATGCAAAAAAAGCTGATTTTGCTAATGTTGCTGGAGAAATGAGCGAACACAAAGTGCGTTTACGTGAAGAAATCACCAGCCAAATCAAAGCATTACAAGATATGAAAACTATGGCATTATCTTATGGTGTCGATGTATCTAAACCTGCTACTACTGCCTATGAAGCGGTTCAATTCACTTATTTAGCTTATTTAAGTGCCGTTAAAGAACAAGATGGTGCTGCAATGTCACTAGGTAACGTTTCGTCTTTCTTGGACATTTATATTGAACAAGATTTAAAAAGTGGTTTAATTACTGAAGAAGAAGCTCAAGAATTCATTGATCAATTCGTAATGAAACTCAGAGTAGTTCGTCATTTACGTCCAGGAGCTTATGACGAAATATTTGGTGGAGATCCAACATGGGTAACTGAAGCTATTGGAGGACAATTCCATGATGGCAGAACAAAAGTTACTAAAACTTCCTTCCGTTTTTTACAAACCCTTTATAATTTAGGTGCTTCACCAGAACCAAACTTAACTATTCTTT
Organism: Flavobacterium polysaccharolyticum; assembly: GCF_038739875.1. Classification (NCBI taxonomy): domain Bacteria; kingdom Pseudomonadati; phylum Bacteroidota; class Flavobacteriia; order Flavobacteriales; family Flavobacteriaceae; genus Flavobacterium; species Flavobacterium polysaccharolyticum. Next base: position 13,089 of record NZ_JBCGDP010000032.1, on the reverse strand, counting down.
GGTCACAAAACCTACCAAAAGGATTCAAGGATTTCTGTGCTCAAGTTTCTATCGACACCTCTTCTCTACAATATGAGAACGATGATTTAATGAAAGCCAATAGAGGTTCTGACGACTACGGAATTGCATGTTGTGTGTCTTATCAAAAAATTGGTAAATCAATTCAACATTTTGGAGCACGTGCTAACCTACCTAAAGCTTTATTAATGGCTTTAAATGGTGGACGCGAAGAAGACAAAGGCGCTTTAGTTATCAACAACATTCCAGAAATGAATGATGAAGTGTTAGACTATGACAAAGTATTTACTGCTTTTAAAATAACTATGGCAGAGGTAGCTAGAGTATATGCTAAATCAATGTTTATCATTCATTACATGCATGACAAATACTATTATGAAAGAGCTCAAATGGCATTAATTGATAGTGATCCTGCTATTGATATTGCTTATGGTGCCGCTGGTATTTCAATCATTGCCGACTCATTATCTGCAATAAAATATGCAAAAGTAAAACCTATCAGAAATGAACAAGGATTAACCGTAGATTTCAACATTGAAGGCGACTTCCCTAAATTTGGTAATGATGACAACCGTGTTGATGATATTGCCATTGAAATTACAAGTTTATTTATTGATGAATTAAGAAAACACAAAACATATAAAAATGCCACTCCTACCCTTTCTTTACTAACAATCACATCTAACGTGATGTATGGTACAAATACTGGAGCTACTCCTGATGGAAGAAAAGGCGGAGAATCATTTGCTCCTGGAGCTAACCCAATGCATGGAAGAGATGTAAATGGAGCTATCGCTTCTTTAAACTCTGTAAGTAAATTGAAATACAATGATGCTCAAGATGGTATTTCTTATACCTTTTCAATGATTCCTAAGTCATTAGGGTCTACAAAAGAAGATCAAATCTTGAACTTAAAAACTACTCTTGACGCTTATTTTGGTAAAGACGCACATCATTTGAATGTTAATGTTTTAAATAGAGAAACTTTGATGGACGCATATGAACACCCAGAAAATTATCCTCAATTAACAATTCGTGTTTCTGGATACGCTGTAAACTTCGTTCGTTTGTCAAAAGCGCATCAATTGGAAGTAATTAGCAGAACTTTCCACGATAGAATGTAATTAAGTATAAAATTCAATGTGAATGATTAACTTCAAAACCTGTTTAGAACACTTAATCTAAACAGGTTTTTTAATAAATTTCTTTTTACCTATGTATTTTCCTGAACAATCCCAACATGATGAAGCCTTAAATAATGCAGATATTGATTTGCTACGCATACATTCTTTAGAAACTTTTGGCACACATGATGGTCCTGGAATTCGAATGGTGATTTTTGTCCAAGGTTGCCAATTTAGATGCTTATATTGTCAAAATCCAGATACATTAGATGTTCATGGAGGTTCTTTTATTCCTATTGATGATTTGGTTCAAAAAGCAATCAATCAAAAACTCTTTTTTGCAGAGAATGGAGGAGTTACCGTTTCTGGAGGAGAACCTTTACTTCAAAGAGCTAAATTGATTCCTTTTTTTGAAAAACTCCATCTCAATGGAATCTCAACTTGTTTAGATTCTAATGGTCGTGTTTTAGACGAACAAACAAAAGAATTGCTAGACAAGACCGATATTTTATTATTGGATGTTAAGCATATCAATAATGATTGGCATAAAAAACTCACGGGGTTAAAAAACAAAACCACACTAAAAGTTGCCAAATACCGTGAACAAACCGGAAAACCAATGTGGTTGCGCTATGTTTTGGTACCAGGTTGGACCGATCAAGAAGAATATTTACATGAATGGGGACAATACTTTTCAGACTTTAAAACAGTAGAACGGGTAGAAATCATTCCATTTCATCAAATGGGAAAACACAAATGGGATTTATTACAATTCGAATACGCTTTCGCTGATGTTCCTTCACCCTCAGAAGAAATTATCCAAAAAACAACCGCTATTTTCCAACAATACTTCGAAAATGTTGTGGTGAAATAAACTAAAATTTTTCAAAACAATTATATAAAATGTCAAAAAATAAATATTTAATGGTAGTTGCAGGAATGATTATGCAACTGTCAATAGGCTCTATCTATGCCTACAGTAAATGGATAGAACCATTATCCAAAGAATTGAATTGGGATGCACACGATACCAAAACCGCTTTTAGTTTGGCCATTTGCTTCCTTGGACTTACCGCAGCATTTATGGGGAAATTTGCTCAGAAAATTGGCCCAACCAAAGCAGGTAGCATTGGAGCAATCTTTATAATAATCGGTTTGATTGGAAGCAGTTTCGCCGTAAAATGGGCTTCCATTGAACTATTCTACCTCACTTTTGGTGTACTACAAGGAATAGGTTTAGGATTTGGTTATGTTGTTCCAGTCTATACAGTTGTAAAATGGTTCCCAGATCGACCCGGTCTAGCATCTGGGATAATAATTATGTCTTTTGCTTTAGGATCTTTGTTAGCTTCTTTTATAATTGGACCACTATATGCCTCAATAGGCTTGTCTAGTTCATTTTTATTATTAGGAATCGTTTATGGCCTTTGTATGCTATTAAGTGCTTTTTATTTAGCAAACCCAGCAATAGAAAACAATTCAAAAGAACATTTTACAATATTGACAGCAAGAGAAATTATTCAAGACAAGCGTTTTATTACACTATGGTTACTACTCTTTTTGAATGTTTGTGGTGGAATTGCAATTATTTCAAAAGCAGCAATATTAGGAGAAGAAGTAGTAGGAATGACAGCTACTCAAGCTACTTTATTTGTAGCTATCATAGGGCTGTTCAATGGTTTAGGACGTCTGTTTTGGTCCAGTATCTCGGACAAAATTGGTTGTTGGTCAACCTTCATGATTTTTTTGACTATAAATATGATTTGTTTTGCTTTGATTCCTATTGTAGCTACTAATAGTACCTCCTTTCAAATAGTCACTTATATCATTATTGCTGGTTATGGTGCAGGTTTTTCTACTATGCCATCATTTGTAAAATCAATCTATGGCGCAGAAAATTATGGACAAGTTTTTGGTTACATTTTAACCGCTTGGTCTGCTGCAGCTTTTGTTGGCCCAATACTTTTGGGGTTGACTCATGAAATCACAATTTTTTATTTATTCTCACTTCTAATCGGAATAGCTTTATTTGTTGGATTTTGGCTAAAAAAAATGCTTTAGATATTAAAAAAACAAAAGAGCTCAAAGTCAAAAGACAATGAGCTCTTTGCATAAAAAAATATGGCAAACTATTTTTTTACAATTTTATGAAATACCTCTTCACCATTTTCTAGTTGCAATTTCACAAAATACATCCCAGTACTTAAACTAGTCATATCTATAGTGCTATCTTTCAAAGTCCCCTCTAAAACCAAAGCCCCTTGAGTTGAAATCACACTATATCTTATCACACTAGAAGCAGAAGATATTTGTAATGATTGTTGAACTGGATTAGGATAAACTAAAATTTCATTGGTTGTAAGAGTAGGTTTTAGCGCTTGAGTTTTTTGGGTTGCCCCCCAAATATAACTAAATCCATTAGTCTTGTTTAACAAATCAGGCGTTTGATTTGCTGTTCCACTTGAGCCATTATTAAAAATAATATTTACTGATGTAGGCCCTACTATAGTGTGTTTATAAAAACCATTGGTATCCAAAGTCATATTAACACCAGGCCAAGTAGTATTTGTTGCACTTCCAGCAGGAACAGCATTCCAATAATGAATTTTCGGTGTTGTTGTCCAATTAGTTGGAGGTTTAAAATAAACTGTCATCGTTGTTTGAACAGGACAACGATTCGCTGGTTCTCCAGTCAACCAAGCACCATCATAATATCTAATTCCTGCGGTTGCAGTTAAATCAGCCGTTTTTAGGGTTCCATCATTAAACAATAAATTTGAAGCACTAACTGTTGATGGGAAAGTATAACTGTACCAATCTCCACAATCTTTGGTCATTGAAACTCCAGGCCAAGCAACTGTTGGTGCTGTTCCTGTTGTACCCCAATAGTATACTCTTACAGCAGCATTCCAATTTGCAGGCTTTTTGAAATATACAGTAAACGTAGTTGGAGTAACAAAAGTATAGGTCTCCGTTTTTATTGCTGAACTAACTCCAGTTGTATTAACCGCGAACGCTCTTAAAGTAGTATTACTTGAAATAACAAGATTCTTTGTTCCAATAGCCGATGCAGAAGCTGTAGTTGGTGTAGTTCCATCTAACGTATAATACACAGTAGATGTCGTTGCATTTGCTTTTACTTCTACATTTACGGTAGTACCCGTTGCAAAAGTTCCTCCTACTGGGGAAATAGTAATTTCAGGTGCAATACTTGGGCAACGATTGGCTGGCTCTCCTGCTAACCAAGCTCCATCAAAATATTTGATTCCGGCAGTTGCAGTTAAATCAGCGGTTTTGAGCGTTCCGTCATTGAACAACAAATTGGAAGCGCTAACCGTTGATGGGAAAGTATAACTATACCAATCTCCACAATCTTTAGTCATAGCAATACCAGGCCAAGCTACCGCTGGCGCTGTTCCTGTTGGAGACCAATAGTACACTCTTACAGCAGCATTCCAATTTGCTGGCTTTTTGAAATACACTGTAAATGTTGGTAGCGTACCAAAAGTATAGGTTTCTGTTCGTATTGCAGAGTTAACTCCCGCAGTATTTCTAACAAAAGCGTTAAGCGTTTTAGTAGTATTTATTGAAAGTGTTAAAGAACCAACAGCTGATGGTGATGCAATAGTTGGTGTTGTACCATCGAGAGTGTAGTATATAGTAGAGGTAGGATTATTTGCTGTTAAAGTAGTACTAACCGTTGTTCCAGTTGTAAAAACCCCTCCCACTTGACTTACAGTAAGACTTGGCACATCAACAACACCTAATTTGTCCCAAATAGCAAAATTATTACCAGAAATCTTTAACGTCCAGCCTGTTCCTGAAGGAGACCAATTATCAGAACCTAATTTCATAGCTACTTTATTATCAATAATAGCAGCATAAAGATTATTGGTTGCAGCAACAATATTCAACGTTGAAGTACTGCTTAACAAATTATCTTTTCTCAACTTGATCATTTTGTCGATTTCGGTTCTGATTCCCCAATCGAAGTAATGAGGCCACCAAACCATAGGAGTTCCTGGATGCGTTAAAATATAAGCATAACCATTCAATACTTTAGATCCCGGAAAAATCCATAAATCCTGACCGTAAGGCACTGGTCCTGTATCGTGATTATCCAGCATAGTAACCGCTTTATCTGGCCAAACACCAATTAAACCTGAAGCCTTTCCAGAACCATCTTTTAAATAACTTAAATTATTATCATTAAATGCGTTTTGCAATGCACTTTTGGTTGCAAAATCAAATGCAGTCGAAGAAGCCGTATTGGTTCCTCCCTTAGTATAATCCAACCATTTTACGATTCTATTTCGGTCACCTTCTAACAATTCACCAACTGAAAAATAAGGTGAGGTTGCATCATTATATTCTTTAATGTATTTACCATCAAATCCGTGAACGAAGTCATATCTCCAGCCATCAAAACCGATTTGATTTTTCAACCAAAGCATCCAAGTTTTGATTCCGTTTCTAACTTCAACATTAGAATGATCCAAATCTCTTGCTGCAGTAAACAAACCTGTTGTTCCTGGAGACTTTAAGCCCGCTTGTGCAGGGTCATAATCTGGATTTCCAGTTCCTTTTTGGCCAGAAGCACTAATATTAGAATTATTACAAATAGACCAAGTCTGTGTAGGTGTATTCCAAGAAGGGGTAGAAAAATCATACCATCCTAAAGTTCCTCCTCTATGATTTACTACAATGTCAGCAAGAACTTTTATATTCTTATTGTGCAATTCAGTAATCAAGGAGACCAATTGTGCTTGTGTACCCTGAGCATTATTCAGATCGTACCATACAGTTGGAATATAGCCCATCCCGCCCGTTGATTTACTTGGTGGAGGCAACCAAATAGCATCAAAACCTGCGTTTTGTAAGTTGGCTGCATTGTTTTTTACTACGTCATACCATTTGGTGGTTGACACATCGGTTGTCCAATGAAATCCTTGTATCATTACCTCTCGACCATTTGCGACGTTCTGCGCAAAAAGAGTGGTAAAAAAACAAGATAACAGTACTAAAAGTAAAGTAACTTTTGTTTTCATTTTGTAAGTTGTTATTTGGTTAATAAGTGTGTATTTTTTATGAAATTACTAATTATTAACATACTTTTTTAAACAACTTTCTTTATTTGAGCAATATTTTTACATTATACTCAACTCAAACGTTGTAGTTTCTTAAATTGTTGATAAATTTTCAAGTCCTCAAAAACAATAATTTTACAGTCAACATTATGACATTATTATCTAAAAAAAGAAGAAATAACTATTACAAAGCAAAAAAAAACTACCTCAAACAGAGGTAGCTTTTACATAGATATAATTACAATTAAATCACCAACTTTTAAACGGATGCTCACTCAAATAGCCGTTGTAATAACGGTGATCATTGGTAACTTCTTCTCCTAACCATTCAGGTTTAAGAAACGTTTCTGACTCAGATGACAATTCTATTTCCGCCATTATTAAGCCTTCATTTTCTCCATAAAAAACATCGACTTCGATGATGTGATTTCCAGATTGTATTTCATGGCGCGTTTTATCAATGGTTCCTTTCTCGCACAAATGCATCAATTGCTGCGCTTCTTCAACTGCGATTTCTTTTTCCCATTCAAAACGAGACAATCCACTATCATTGCCTTTTCCTTTGATGGTTAAAAAACCTCTATCACCTTTTATTCTTACACGAACTGTTCGCTCGGGATTTTTACTAATATACCCCTGAGCGATTCTATTTTGAGCAAAAGCTTGAGATATAAAATCAGTGGAGGTTACTAGAAATTTTCTTTCAATTTCTATCATTTGGAATATTTTAGTTATGAAAAATAGTTTTATCAAAATGCCAATCTGAACTTTTTCTGTACCAAAGCTGTCCCTTTTCAACTTCCAAAGGGCAATCAAAATTATTGGTATATAAAGCTCCAGTTCCTAAACCTTGAGGCATTTTTGAATTTTGAAGGTACGTCCATTGCGCAATCGCATTCAAGCCAATATTACTTTCTAAAGCTGAAGTAATCCACCAGCCAATTTTATATTTATCTGCCAAAGTAATCCATTCTTGAGTTCCTCTAAAACCACCCACAAAACTAGGTTTCAAAATAATGTATTGCGGTTGAATATCTTTCAGCAATTGTTCTTTATCAGCAAGAGAAAATACACCTATGAGTTCTTCATCTAAAGCAATAGGAAATGGAGTGGTTTTACATAGCTCTGTCATAGTGTCAGTGTTGTTTTTTTCTATCGGTTGCTCAATACTATGCAACTTAAAACCAGACAATTGATTCAATTTATAGAAAGCTTCATTTAAACCAAAAGCACCATTAGCATCTACCCTAATTTCTATTTGATCTTCGGAAAAATGAGTGCGAATATACCCCAACAAAGCCAGCTCTTTTTCAAAATCAATAGCTCCGATTTTGAGTTTTATACAACTGAAACCTTGTGCAATTTTCTCTTCAATTTGGGCTTTCATAAACGAAGGTTCCCCCATCCAAACGAGTCCGTTTATCACTATAGATTGCGTGCCCGAAGTAAAATCCGACGGGAAAAGTAAAAATGGATTTTCGCTTTTGAGCGACAAAAAAGCCATTTCGACCCCAAATTGAATGGAAGGAAATTCCATTAAAGCTTCCCACAAAACAGTTTCACCTAAGTGTATGTTCTCACAAACCCATTGCAAATTTGCTTCATAATCCGGACGATCATCCGCACTTAATCCTCGAAGAATACCACACTCTCCTATTCCCCATTTTCCATCTTCTTCTAACACCAAAAACCACGTTTCTTTGGTAGTCAGTATTCCGCGTGACGTTCCTGACGGCCGTTTAAAATCGAGTAAGTATTTATGATAAGTAGCTTTCAAAATGGTATGTTTTAAAAAGTTGGTAGAATTATTCTTTTTACAATCTTACTAGCTTCAATTTTGATGATGGAAAATGAATAAGACGGACTAGGCAATTTTTTGCTAGTTTTAATTTAAAAATCCGTGTCATTCGCGTTCCAACAATGAGACATCTTTTAATTATATAAACTCAATACTCTCTCAAAATCATCGGATTTAATTCCTAATTTTTGAAAGGTTTCAAAGTCGATTTTTGTCTTTTCTACCCAGCTCAAACTGTCGGTAACGTTTTGATTTTGGTATTTTTTGTAAATCGTTTTGGCAGATTTGTAGTTGTCGTTTAACAAATACCCGTGGGCTAAATTCAACTTAATCAACAACTCAGTATCGTCTAAGCGTTCGCCGTCTTGTAAAAATTTAATGGCTTTGCCGTATTGCTTTGTCAACAAATAACTGGTTCCAATAGCATTATAATCTTGCACTTTGCCTTTGCCATCATTGATAATCATTTTTAGTTTGGTGATGGCTTCGCCGTGTTTCCCTTGTTTGGCTAATAGGCTCGCCTGCTTCCTTGCGTCTGCATAGGTTGTATTAGACACGCTTGATTCACCAAAACAACTGTTACCAAAATCTTTGAAAGCTTTGTTACGCTCTTCTTTTAATAGCTTTTGAAACTCGGTGTGGGTGTATTTGTTTTGGATTTTATCTAAAACACAAACACAAAAGTCGTCCGAATTGGTCATTTTTTGTGCCATTGTGGAGGTTTTACATTGCTCGATAATATTTTTTCGGTTGCTTGCGTTCCAGCCACGGCTCAATTTATAATCGACCCAAGGCACAACCTCTAACACTATTTTTTGCTTCATAATCCAATTCTTGCTTTCGAAACCAAACCAAATGGCATTGGATTGCAAGCAAGTAGACTTATCCGTCGATAAGCGTTTCGCATCTTTACTCAAAGGGGTTTCTTGCAAAAAGCAAGCCTCTGTGGTACTCCCCGTTTTTTGATAGGTTGTAGCAGCAGCATTTGAAGAAAAAATAGCGTATTGGCATTTATCATCACCAGAGATTTTGGACAAGATAAACACCGCACCCGCAGAACCTTGACTAATTCCAGTAGGGTCTGGAATGGATTTTAGTACTGAAACCAAACTTCCCGCCATTTGTTGGTTTTCGTCTAGTAAAGTAATGCGATACACGACTTCGGTGGTTCCGATGGGTAAGTCTTCTGTTTTGATGATGATTCGGTCTCTTGCGGAAACTATAATTTCTTTGGAAGTTGCTCTTTCTTTGTCCCAATAGCCCGTTTTTTGAGCTAGAAGTGATGGAGAACAACAAAATACTGTAAAAAGTAAAAGGAATGTTTTTTTAATCATAATTAAAATATAAAACAAATCGTGATGAATGCACTCAGCCCTAGCCCTGATGGGAACGGCATCCTCTTGTGGCGGGGTTCGCCACAAGAGATATAGTGTACAGCAGGAAATAGCTCCTAACTCTAACTATACCAGATGAACTACAATTCTATCGACTCGCCAATGGATAAAAGCATCAGGTCTTTTCCTTTGTCGAAAAATTTCTTGATGGCTTGTTCGTGATTGATTTCGATGAAACCAAAAGTATCAAAATGACAGCCTAGCACTTTATCACATTCTACAAAATCCGAAGCAATAATAGCGTCTTCTATGTCCATCGTAAAGCAATCGCCAATTGGGAAAATCGCCAAATCTAGCTTGGTACGCATTGGGATTAATTTCATATCCATTGTCAGTGCTGTATCGCCAGAGATGTAGATGTTTTTGTGTTCGCCTTCGATTACAAATCCACCAGGATTGCCACCGTAAGTTCCGTCTGGGAAGGCGCTTGAATGTACCGCAGCCACATATTTTACCTTTCCAAAATCGAAAGTCCAGCTTCCACCGTGATTCATCGGGTGGAATTTTAGTTCTTTAGCACCGAAATAATTGGCAATTTCCCAATTAGAAACAATTACAGCCTCCGTGCGTTTAGCAATAGCCTCGACATCTTGCACATGGTCAAAATGAGCGTGGGTAATCAAAATGTAATCTGCTTTTAGTTCATTTATATTTATATGGCTAGCTTTTGGGTTTCCAGTAATAAATGGATCTACCAAAATATATTTTCCTGCCACTTCAATTCCGATACAAGAGTGTCCGTAGAATGTAATTTTCATATATGTAAAAGTTATTTGTTAATAGTCATATATGGTATCGCCTTTTATTTATCGATGTTTGCATGCAACAAACCTATTGTTAATGGCGATTTCATAAATAAAATAATTGAAAAATTAATAGATTAAATTATAGTCTTATCGACCACCCATAAAAGTATTCACGATAACGTCTGAAAAGAAATAAATCATACATAATGAAAAAAGTACGGACAGCAAGAACGTGCTTAAAGCCACTTTTTTCAATTCAGGATCTAATTCTTTTGGGTTGGTATTCTTTTTAACCGTATCCAAATGTTTTACCAAAGGGTAATAGGCTAGTAAAAACAAGTATTGATCGATATTAAAATTATTGAGTAAAGCAAAGACAACAAACACTACCATTGCAGTGATAATTAGGAAATAATGGTATTTTTTAGCTTTCTCTCCACCCATTTGTACCACGACTGTATTCTTTCCAGATTTTCTATCCGAGGCTTCGTCTCGCATATTGTTTAAGTTAAGTACTGCAACACTCAATAATCCGATGCCAATGGCAGGCAAAAACAAATCAAAATCCAATTGCTTAGAATACAAAAAGTTAACCCCAAGTGTACTTACCAAACCGAAGAATACAAACACAAAAACGTCTCCGTATCCTCGATACCCATAAGCCGAAGTCCCAACAGTATATTTGATAGCTGAGGCAATAGCCAAAACTCCAAGTACTAAATAGAATAAGGAATACACAAAATTCGTGTCTCCAAAAGCAATATAAATTAATGCAATGGCAGATAAAAGCGTTAGTACCGAAGTGATGATTATGGCACGCTTCATCGCTGGGGCAGAAATCACTCCGCTTTGAATAGCTCGTTTAGGTCCTACTCTATCTTCGTTATCGGTGCCTTTTACGCCATCTCCATAATCATTGGCAAAGTTTGACAAAACTTGTAACCCCAAAGTGGTAAGCAAAGCAAAGCCTAAAATAGACCAATTGAACACTTCGGTTGGTGTTAAAATAGCTTCTGTTGGATGCACTAAGGCATACATACTCCCCACAATTATTCCCGATACGGATAATGGTAAAGTTCTTAATCGTGCGGCTTGAATCCAGTGTTTCATTTTTTAATTTTTTGTTTTTAAAATGTTTAAAAGTTTAAGGTTGTTTAAAGGTTTAAAAAATAATTTAACACGCTCACTATTAAACAATTTTAAACTATTTCAAACAAATTTAAACCATTGAACAACTATAAACTTTTAAGGCAGCCATTTCTTTTCGAAATTAGGTTTGCGTTTTTCTAGGAATGCATTTCTACCTTCTTTGGCTTCTTCGGTCATATAGGCTAAACGAGTGGCTTCTCCGGCAAAGACTTGTTGTCCAACCATACCATCATCCGTTAGATTCATAGCAAATTTAAGCATTTTGATTGCCATTGGTGATTTTGCCAATACCTCTTGTGCCCATTGATAAGCCGTTTCTTCTAATTCATCGTGAGGAATCACAGCATTCACCATTCCCATTTCAAAAGCTTCTTGGGCAGAATAATTGCGTCCTAAAAAGAATATTTCACGGGCTTTTTTCTGTCCTACCATTTTGGCCAAGTACGCTGAACCATAACCGCCATCAAAACTAGTCACATCGGCATCGGTTTGTTTAAAAATAGCGTGTTCTTTACTAGCTAAAGTCATATCACAAACTACATGTAAACTGTGTCCACCACCAACAGCCCATCCTGGCACTACCGCAATAACAACTTTTGGCATAAAACGGATAAGACGTTGTACTTCTAGAATGTTTAAACGATGTTGACCATCATCTCCCACATAGCCTTGATGACCTCTCGCATTTTGGTCTCCTCCACTGCAAAACGAATACACTCCATCTTTAGTAGAAGGACCTTCGGCAGATAACAAGACTACTCCAATAGAAGTGTCTTCTTGTGCATCATAAAAAGCTTGATATAATTCAGCAGTTGTTTTGGGTCTGAAAGCGTTGCGAACATTGGGTCTGTTGAATGCAATTCTGGCCACACCATTGCATTTTTTATACGTGATATCTTCAAATTCTCTAGCGGTAATCCATTCCATTAGTTACAATTTTAAATTTTAGTGTAAAAATAAAGCATTTTTCTATTTTAAACTATTCTTATTGAATAAGCTTTGATAATCCTAATCTGACGAATCTTTTTGAAGTGTTAAAATTGGTCAGAAATTCAGTTTTTTAACAAAGACGAACTAAAAAAATCAGTACTTTTAATTATTGCTAATCAGCGTTGTACTTCTTTTTTTTGAGCTTAGATTAGCGCGGATTTTTTCACTGAATTATTAACCTTAAAAAATGAAAGCTTTTGAAATTAGTTAAAAAAAATGTCGCTCAATTTTTTTCGGAAAGAATGATAAAATCTACTTCAAAAACAATTGGGCAAATGGATGATTCGTTTGCAAAGTATTTTAGAACATAATAGTAGCACCTACAGTCAACAATAAGCGTTTTCAATTTGGTTACCTAAAAGAAATAAGGGAGTTTACCGAAATCGAATCCTTACAATATATATAATAGACTAATGGTTTTATTGCAAGGTTAATTCTATTATTCTGAACCAATCGAAAATTCCATTTAAAGACAAAACATTCAATAGGTATTTTACACTTAAGTTAATCTATTACAAGCAGTTCCTTTATAGCAATAACTGTTGTTTTTCAGGTGATACAAAGACCTTAAGAATGCATCCTTTTTGAAGACAATCTTGTCATCAAAAGAGAAAAGGCTAACCGTATATATCGATTAGCCTTTTTTTTATTTTATGTGTCCCGTCCTGAAATAGCGATACACAAAAACAATCGTTATGGAAGAATACACGAATTATGTAAAGCGCACCCAGCGAGATTACAGCATGTCCTTAAAACTTCAAATCGTTAGAGAAGTTGAGCAAG
>NZ_JBCGDP010000031.1:0-26005 GCF_038739875.1 Flavobacterium polysaccharolyticum | reverse complement strand
AATCCCATTAAAAAATTAATCACAAAGGAAAAACGCTTATAAAAGGAAGATTAAAATCCAATTATAAGCGTTTTTTTTATCTAAAAACGAGGTCTATCAAAATTGACGTGGTTTTTCAGTGGCTCTGGTAAAACTATGCTTCTTTTTTTGTTTATCAAAACTAAACGTTCTAGTCTAGCCCCGATGGTAGCGGCATCCTTGCTGTGCGGGGTTCGCACAGCAAGATATAGCGTACAGCGGGACGACTCGTGTGGTACGCAAAAAAACGAGCTGCTCCTAAAAAATAGCAAGCTTACTTTTTGAAAACGAAAATGAATTAACCAAAAATCGAGCTAAGTACTGCGGCTAGTCTAAGTCCGGCATGCAGTAATTGTTTTTTGATGATTGGGGCTTGGGTGTCTACATAGGTTTCGGGAATGACATTGCTTTTGTAATCGTAAATGCTAGGCAAGTAGCTTCGAGATTCTTTGGCCCATTTTACGGTATTGATTTTGCCCAAGCGTTTGATTTGGTGTTTTGAATAGGTGTTGAGCGTCAAGCAATCGTTGAGCGAAATGTTTCTGGCGTTGATGATGCCGCTATCAAAAAAAGAATGCAGGTTGGTGCCTTTTCCGTTGTAGTTTATTTGTTGGGTATTTCCGCCTTTGTCTGTACCAAAACCCACATGCAGCGGTTGATGTAAATCGCCCACCAAGTGAAAAATGATGCAGATTTTCATTTTTGCGTCTTCGTCAGAGAGTTTTTTGTAGTTTTTTAGTTCCTGTATGGTTTGTGTCAATCGGAAAATGATATTGTCTCCTTCGTGGTTGACTACTTTTACGCCTTTGTCAAAATTGACATAATGATAGGGTTTTAGGTAGTCGTAGGAGTGGTCGTCCCGAAGTTCGTCCATCCAATTGGCGGCATCCTGAATTGAGCGACCGTTAAGGTATTTTGTCACTATGGTTTGTACGGAAGGGTCTAAATAGGTAAAGGCAATTTCGGCCACTAAGGCGTGTCCTTTTTTGCCCCAAGCAAAGCTCGATTGCGTGATGAATAAAGCGGCTAATACTAGGAATGTAATGTGTTTTTTCATATATGTAAAATTTATTTTTAAGCGGTCATATACGGTATCGCCTTTTGCTTATTGGTGTTTGTTTACAACAAACCTGTTGTTAATGGCGATTTCATAGGATAAAATAATTGGAGGGCAAAAGTAAGGAATTGAGCCAAGTTTTGACGACATTCCAATGGTTACAAAAGCTAAGATTTAGTTAAGAAATTCGGAACTTTTGATTCGTAAAGCGTATTCTGTGCCCAAATAGCGTGGGTCGCCGTGTTTTTCAGACCAAAAACCATCCAAAATATCTTTGGTAATGCATTGATAAACCGCAACACCTTTGTAGGTGATTTTGTCATCTCCCTTATATTTGAAATTAAGCACTAAAATATTGTTTTTGAAAAATCCAGAACCGGTTTGCACTTGTTCATCGTTAATCAACCAATGGGCTTGAATGCGGTCATACTCGTCAAGTGTTAGTGTTAAAATACCTTGATAAGTAATAGTATTGTTCGCTTCTTGATTGCTTCCTGTAATGGAGTAGGTTCCGATTAAATCTTGTGGTGTCATTTATTATTTAAAGTTATAGTCTTTGTATTTACTGGTTTAAATAGTGTACATAAGGAGTACGATCTTTATCAAAAGTTAGTTTATTAAAATGCTAAACTAAAAGATTTCTTAGCAAGTCCAAAAGCCTGTCTAAGTTTTGTTTTTGAGATTTATTATTTAAAAATTTTGAGCGAAACAAGACAAATTTTATAGAATAGTGGCACTATTATACAAAATTTAACGTAGTTGTAAACGAAAATCATCATAACCGTCTCTCCCAAAAAGCCGCTGTTTTCCACCTGGTTTCCGCTTGATAAAAAATACTTTTGTGCTTTAGGTAATGGTGCCAAATATGCTCAGTTTGTTCTGTATGTGTTTTTTGAAGTGTTTCAGTAAACCCATATTGTAATAGTAAAGCTTGTAGTTGCATGGCACTAGCCATTGCATTGTACATACCTTGAGAAGATAATGGGTCAAAACTTAGTGCTGCATCGCCTATAGCAACCCATTGTTGCCCAGAAACTTGCTTTAATTTAGTGGAATTAGCCGCAACCGTACCTTTAAAAGCAATAGCATTTTCATGTTCACTTAATAAAGACAAAATAACAGGATTTTCTTTTGCCAATTGCAAAAATGAGGCAGTTGTTTTTAATTCATTTTTTGGCACTAAATCAGCATCGGTATGAAAAGCCACCACCCGTTTGTCATTAGGAATGACAGCACTGTACCACCACCCGTTTTCACTGGCAGAAATGGTACTCATGGTATTTGTTCTGCTGTTAGGCAAAGTAACCCAGCAAGCAAGCAATTGATCTTCCACTTGTCGTTTAATACCCAAACTCTTTGCAAAATGTGATTGACGCCCACTAGCATCGATGACAAAAGATGCAGAAATCGTTGAAATAGATAAAGAGGTATCACTAGCTCTTAATTGCAGCTGCCAACGAGAATTTTCATAAGAACTACTATGCAGTTTAGAACCCCATAAACAATGAGCTCCACGTGCTTCGGCAGTCTTTCTCAGATAGGTTTCAAAAGCTTGGCGGTCCAAATTTTTAACAAAACCATCAGGATTTCTTAAATCGTCTACAAGATGTACTTGATTGCTTCCCCAATAGGACTGCATACCTACACTTTTCCGGTACAAAGTGCCTACTTGGTTTTCCAAACCCTCCAATACATCCAATTGTTTTAGAATGCGTTGCGAAGCAGGAGCTAATGATTCTCCAATGCGCTCAGTAGGTTCATGAAGTTTATCTACTAATGTTACCTGATAGCTATCTATCAAAGAAATGGCGGCAATGCAACCTGCAATGCCACCACCTATTATTACTATATCTGTTTTTTCTGTTACCAAATCTAATGTTTTTTTGGAATAAAACGCTGGAAACGAACCAACTGTTCAGGAACACCAACCTCTTTTCGAGCTTGTCTGGAATGAGGAACAGTTCTTGTTTTAGTGAATTTATGTGCTTTAGAAGCTAATAAATCAATTAGTTTTTTAACTTCGCTCGTTAGAACTTCATTCTTAATCAGTTCGTCCTGAATCAATTCTAACAATTGCTTGCGAGTATTTTCTATTACAATTTGTTCAGTAAACAAACCTTCCTTAGACAAATGTTCCAAAGTAGTATGTAATAAAGATTCTTCTTTCTTGTCCAACTGTTTATTGTCCTTTAAGATTTTTCTTAATCGGACTTCTACCTCTTGTAACAACAGTTGGTTTTGTTCTTCATTTGGAATTACACCAATCTGCATTTCTGGTGGAAAATTAGGATTATCAGGCACACCTGGACGCGGCTGGACAATTGCTAACTTGTCAAAATACTTCACCATTGCATTGATCTGATTGGTTTGTGTTGGTGCCTCTCCATCTAAAGGCAGATCATCCAGCCAAAAATAACGATATGCAAAAGCTTCTCTACGGGTTTCTTCTGCTAAGCGAGGATCTAAAGTTTCTTTGTAACGTTCCTCACTCAAAATATTATTAGGAACTCTGGCAGGCCAAAATGTTGGTAAGTAAGGATCGTATGCCGTCGTATAACCATCTCGGCAGCTTGCCGTATCAGTTTGCCAGGGAATAGCCATCCATCTCGTCACACCACCTGGCACCTGACCACCTAATAAAGGACCAGCTGGTAAAGTCAAGACATCACTATTCATAGTAGACCCATAGTAATGATAATCGGTTTTTGGTGTTTTAGGAGCGTGCTTCAATCGGAAAGGAGCCATGTACATCCCAGAAGTTCGCATAGGCCAAGTCATTTCACAACCCGGATGAAAAGCATCTGCCAAGCAGAAATCCATGGCCGCCTTGGTTAGTATATCGGGTTGTTCGGCAATAGGATAATCATCAATTTTTTTAACAGGGGGGATATAAGGACAGCCTGTTGTATCTACAAAATCGGCATCAAAATCACCTTTTACCCATTGGTCTAAAAACTCCAATTGCAAATGCGATAAGGTGGAATGTTGACGCACTGAACCTTGTGAAGGAATGGCAACTGCATCACCATATAGCCAAGGCCATAACTGTGGAGCTTCAGCACCAGATTGATCAAACCTACGGAAATTATTGGAAATAGTACGACGCATTTCTAAGTTGGCAGAAGAAGGATCATTTAGTTTTTTTACCCATGCTAAACTGGTATAATTAAATTGTCCACCCCATCCAAAAGCAGCAGCAAATCCAGCATTTACCCATTGTAAATTGGTCATTCTTTCAAAAATAGGCAAGATGTCTTTACAGAAAGAAGGTCTTGCTGGTCTTACTAACATTCCTGATTCTACAGCAACACTACGCATTAAATCCCACATAGTACGAACCGATTTTTGCATAGGGGCATAATCAGGTGGTGCGCAAATCACCCAGGCAGGATCTACATTGAGAGCTACTCCTTCATATTCTACTGTTGCGGTAACAGGACCATCTGACATATCATCATACCAACCTTCGTTATTGGCAAAAGTAATGGCTCTGTCACCATTGATATTTTTCGATTTACCATGACCTCCCAGCATCACTAAGCGCCCTTTTTCGTCGGTATGCATTTCTCCTAAATAAACCGATTCGCCCATAAACTTCCCTGTGAATTTTTTCCCTTCAGTGACATTAGGTTTTGAAATGCTTTCTCTTCCACCATCAATCAATAACTGACTCCGGTCTTTTACATCAATATTTCTTAGTAAGGAAGGTGGAACATTAGGATCGGATGCATCCGGAATATCTAAGGCAATTTGGAATTGATACCAAGATGATTTTTGATTGGCCAAATGCGAGTGCCAAGTAATTTTAGCATTATCCATAGTCAACTCCTTAATTGCTTTTCCAGCAGCATTGAAACCATAAATGCGAAACTGTGCGGCCTGACGTTTTATCGCTCCGGTTTTATCGCGATACGCATAAACATCCTCTTTTGCTTCTGGTTCGTCTACTAAAGGACCTATAAAATACTCTTCTTCACTATTTCCCACACGCATCACGCCAATAGGAGGATAAATACCAGCTCGAACAATACAAGTACTATCCTCGTCTGTATTGCCTCTAAAATGTGGATTTATTTCTTTAGGTTCCTGTAGCTGTTGTCCATTGGCCTGATGTCTGGCTTCAGCACTGGCAGCATAAACTGTTTTGCGAGCCTCTGCAATTGAACCTAAAGGTTTATGAGCTTCTAAAGTCCTCCAAATATTGAATGAAAGATTACTTCCAAATTCAGACTGACCAATCGCAGTTACATCTTGTTGGGGTAAATGTAACTTAGCAATACAGATGTATGGACTTTCCTCTGTACTCCAAACTACCTGTGCATCGTTAAGAGGCATGGTTGCTTCGTTTGTACGTAATTGGATTTCAAATCTGAAAGTAGCAGCTCCATTACGTAAGCGTTTTTCTAAATCCAGTCGTAAATAATTATCATCATCAAAAGGAGCTCCTTTATAGGTGTCATCTGGAACCAAACGGTATTTTACAATTTGATTTTCTCCCAATTGAAAAGGTAAAATAGCCCAATAGCTAGTACTTAACACACTTGCTTCTTCTTTCTGCATCGCTTGTAAAATACTAGCTAATTCAGTATGTTTGTTGATATACGTATCATAATCCCTATCAATAACACCAGCAGTAGTAAACGTACACATTTGCTGTGCATCACGGGCAAAAAAGCGATCGATATTCTGAAAAATGAAATCGGCAGTAGGGCCTTCTCCAAAAAGCTTTGGTCCTTCCACTCCAAACAATTTCAAACCCACACCAATAGTAGAATGTAAGTCAGGTGAAGTAGTTCCTGTATCACTAGAGAAACGAATAGCACAATCATAAAGAGAGCCAGCAAAAATACCTTTTTTGAATTTTTCAGGAATATCCTCATTGATTACGAATTGTCCATAAGTGATACCATGTTGCTTTCTAAAAACAGCACGTTCGGCTGGGTTTTGCCCTTTTTCAATTCGGGTTTTTTGACCCATTTCTACAAACATCTCTTTAAGACGTTGTGTCACAATTTCAGTACTGCCACTACTATCCCAACATTTTACGTTGTTTGCAGTAGGTTTTTCAATGATTCGTTTTTTGTTGTCCATATTTAGTAATTATTTGGTTTGTTACACTATTTAGCGGTAAGTCGCATATATTATCTGATGCTATCACAGTCAAAATAGCACAATAGTTAGCTTCTATTTGGTAGTAGATCCTTACAAATCTAAAATTTATCCTGAAAACGAGTATAGGTAGTTTTACCTGTTCTTAGCAAATTATTCACATCATGCTGAAATAGAATTAATATATGGCTTTCTTTGAATAAGATTATATTTGTTGTTTTCCTTTTTCTCATCATTAATCTATCTTTAAATAAAGCTAAATAAATAGAAAGTAAAATCCCAATTAAAATGCAATTTTATAACATTTTAATTGGGACGCTTTGTTTTAGTTTGTGATGTTTTGTTAAACCTATTTCCCGATACAGAAATTAGCAAATATATTTCCTAGCAATTCATCATTCGTAACTTGACCTGTGATGAGTCCGAATTGATACAAGGCTTCACGAATATCCAACGCCATAAGATCACTGGACAGGTTGGTTTCTAGCCCAAATTTCACTTTCTGAATTTCTTCTAGAGCTTTAAGTAAAGAGTCGTAATGTCTTGTGTTCGTTATTATTGTCTCGTTATTTCTTAGCGCTCCAGTGTTTACGAACGAAAGTAATTGATTCTTTAAATTCTCGATACCTTCTTTATTTTTAGCGGAAATTAAAAGGATATTTGGAATTTGGTTTTGAATGTTTTGAATTTCATTTTCGGATAATAAATCTTTTTTATTCATGATCACCACCAAAGGTTTTAACGGATACTGATTTTTTATTTTTTCAAGTTCCAATTTCACGTTATCCAAAGTTCCTCCTTTGGGAGTTAGGGGGCTTAAATAAATGACTACTTGCGCTTGTTCAATTTTTTCAAAAGTTTTTTGAATGCCAATGCTTTCAACATAATCTTTGGTTTCGCGAATTCCAGCCGTATCAATAAATCGGAAGCCAATGCCACCAATCACCAATTCGTCTTCAATGGTATCACGAGTGGTACCCGCAATTTCCGAAACAATGGCTCTTTCTTCGTTTAGCAAAGCATTTAATAAGGTCGATTTTCCAACATTCGGTTCACCTACAATGGCCACTGGAATTCCGTTTTTAATAACATTTCCTACTGCAAAAGAATCAATCAAACGTTTCAATACAAATTCAATTCGGTTGACCAATTCGTGAAATTGAGTTCTGTCTGCAAATTCTACATCTTCTTCTGCAAAATCCAATTCCAATTCGATTAAGGATGCAAAATTCAATAGCTCTTCTCTTAATTTGGCAATTTCGTTCGAGAAACCTCCACGCATTTGCTGCATCGCAATTTGATGACTCGCTTCGTTGTCAGAAGAAATCAAATCGGCAACGGCTTCGGCTTGGGATAAATCTAGTTTTCCATTTAAAAATGCTCTTAGCGTAAATTCACCGGCATCAGCCATTCTGCAACCTTTACGCAATAACAATTGAATAATTTGTTGTTGAATATACGTAGAACCGTGACAGGAAATCTCAATTGTATTTTCTCCAGTATAAGAATTAGGCCCTTTAAAAATCGAAACCAATACTTGGTCCAAGGTCTTCTCTCCATCCATAATATGTCCCAAATGCAGCGTATGTGTTTTTTGGGTAGTCAAGTCTTTGTTTTTGATAGAACGAAAAATAGAATGACCAATTTGAATGGCATCTTGACCAGAAATACGAATGATGGCAATGGCTCCAGCACCTGAAGGAGTAGCTAAAGCAACTATAGAATCGTTTGGAATCATGTGAGTTGTCTATTTGCATGCAAAAGTAAGCAAAAGTATTGGCTTTGCAATTACTACTGACAAGCCTTGGTACTTGTTAGTGAAGTATTATCTTATAGTTAAATATATGGTAAACTGACAAATATCAGTCGACTTCGCCTAAACATTTCTTAAATTTAAACAACATTTAAAAAGTAATTTCTAAAACTGTATTTACTATGAAAAAGATATTATTTCCAACAGATTTCTCAGAAGTGGCTACGAATGCATTTGTTCATGCCCTGCATTTGGCTGATGTAGTCGATGGAGAATTAGTATTATTACATACTTTTCAGCTCCCAATAGTAGACAGTCAGTTCACGCCAGACAACTATTATATGATTTACGAATCACTACAGTTGGCAGAATTTGATGCGTTCAAAGACGAAATTCCAAAGCTGAGAGCTATAGCTGAAAAAGAAGGTTTGGCAAAAGTTAAAATCACCCATCGTTTGATGGATGGCGATTTAGTTACCACTATTCAAAATGCCATTAAAGAAGAAAATATCAATTTTGTGGTCATGGGAACCGCTGGAGCTACGGGTTGGGAAACCTTCTTTGTGGGTACCAATACAGGTTCTGTGTTGTCCGCTGTTTCAGTTCCGGTGCTGAGTGTTCCCGTCACGGCTACTTATCATAAAATAAAAACCATTGGTTTCACGACTAAGTTTAGAGAAAAAGATAAAAAAGCCTTAGAATTAGTTTGCAGTATTGCCAAAAAAACTAAAGCACAAGTAAAATGTTTGTACGTAAAAACCAATCAATCTGATGTGAAACCAGAAACCATCAAAGAATGGGAAACTCATTTCGCCAACGAACCAGTACAGTTTACGATTCTTCCGCTTGAGGATGTGCAAGGCACCATCATTGATTTTGTGTCTCAAAAAAGTATCGATGTTCTGGCCATGGTGACCTACAAACGCAACTTTTTTGTCGAATTATTTAGTCCAAGTCTCACCCGAAAATTTTCCGATTATTCCGAGATTCCAATTTTGGCATTACAAAGCGACACGACTTTAGCCTAATAAACAAACAAAAGTATAGTTAAGAGAAAGTATTTTAATTTGGGCGTGCCCCTCCCGAAAAAGGTCGGGTCGGGCTTTACGTTCCCGCTTTTTTTTATCCCTTGAAAAAAAGGGATAAAAAAAGAGCTCCACTTCAATCCCTCACGCATAGCAAGTCGTATTTTGTTGGCCACGAATTCATAAATTCATAAAGTTTTAATCTATGATAATTTGTGCAATTTGTGTTTTGTTTATTTCTTCTCCAATACTTTTGAAAACACTTATATTTGCTTTTCATATTACAATAAACCGATGGAAATCTACATACAAAAAAAAGAAATTTATGAAGCTCAAGTAAAACAACTACAACAACACTACAATCGTATCAGTCTTGGGCGTTTAGCATCAGTCTTGGTATTGATTTTGGCTATTTATGGGTATCAAAAAAACGATAGCAGCCTCTTAGTCGTTTTAGGTGTTTTGGCTGTTGCAGCTTTTTTTGTTTTAATGCGTTGGCATACTCGGGTGGCGTACCAGAAGAAAATTGCTCAAGCTTTAGTAGCAATAAATGCTGATGAAATTGATTTTTTAGCACGCAAAAACATTCCTTTTGAAGACGGCATCGAGTACAATGATTTTCATCATCCGTATGCTTATGATTTGGATATTTTTGGTCAACAGTCTTTATTTCAAAGTCTGAATCGTACTGGAACTTTCATGGGAAAAAAAATCTTAGCTTCTCATCTGTTAACAGCAAATTCGGCTACAGCGATTGAGCAAATTCAGGAAGCGACAAAAGAGTTGCGCGAAAAAGTAGATTGGCGTCAAAGTTTTTTGGCCACAGCAAGAGTAGGGCAAGACAATAAATACAGTTATACACGATTATTGCAATGGTGCAGTTTTAATACAAAGGAAGTTTCTAAAGTTGTAACCGTGTTATCGTATGGTTTACCCATAGTTTTGATTGGATTCGTAATGGGTTACCTAGTTACTTTTAACCCTATTTGGCTGAAGTATTTTTCCTTTTTATTTGTGGTGAACTTAGTACTTTCTGGCAGCTATGTGAAAAGAATCATGGCTGAAAACGCACATTCTTCTGAAATCAATACAATGTTAGATAATTATAGTCAGCTTTTCTTGAAAATTGAAAATGAGGATTTTAGCGCTGTTAAATGCAAACAGTTGCAAGAGGCTTTGATGGTGGATGGGGTTCAAGTTAGTACTAAAATAAAGACCTTATCCTCAATTTTTTCGAAGTTAGATAGTACCAACAATTTGATAGTGTCAGTTCTTTTTAATGGATTATTTCTTTTTAACATTCATATCTTAAAGGCATGCTTGCAGTGGAAAAAAGAACATGCTACGAATCTTGAAAACGATTTGAATGTAATTGGTGAGTTTGAAATGCTCAATAGTCTAGCTAATTTTTCCTTCAATAATCCTGATTTTGCTTTTCCAATATTGAATGAAGAGTATAAAATTGCTTTCGAAAGTCTGAGCCATCCGCTATTGAATCCGAAAACTAGAGTAGGGAATACAATAGCTTTTCATCCACAATCCTTTATAATTTTGACAGGCTCTAACATGTCGGGTAAAAGTACTTTTTTGCGAAGCTTGGGAGTCAATATGGTTTTGGCTGGAATGGGAGCGCCTGTTTGTGCTATACAAGCGAATGTGCATCCTTTACCGGTGTTGGTATCGATGCGATTATCGGATTCGTTATCGGACAGTGAATCCTACTTTTTTGCCGAAATTAAGCGACTCAAACAAATTATGGATGGCTTGGACGAAAGTCCTGCCTTTGTTTTATTGGATGAAATTTTACGTGGTACGAATTCCGATGACAAGCGCAGCGGAACGATTGAGGTGGTCAAAAAAGTAATTGCAAAGAAAGCGATTGGAGCAATTGCGACCCACGATATTGAAGTGTGTTTGACTACCAACGAATTTCCTCAAATTTTAACGAATAAATGTTTCGAAGTCGAAATTAAAGACGACGAATTGCATTTCGATTACCAATTGCGAGAAGGCATTTGCCAAAACAAGAGTGCTACCTTTTTGATGAAAAAGATGGGTGTCATCTAGTCCTCAGTTCCTTCCGTAGGAACGATTTATATTGTAGCAACGGATTTTAATCCGTTGGTTTATAGTTTTAGTTTTTTTGAAGAGCGGGCAAAGAAGAATAATTTTGCCTTTTAGCCCCGATCGTAGTGGAAATCCTTTGTTGCCGGGGTTCGGCAATAAAGATTGAAGCGAAGAGCGGGACGATGCTTGTAGAAAATCCCGTTCTTTCTGCTCCAAAAAAAAAAATCCGTAAAACTGGTTAGGAGTTACGGATTCAAGAAATAGTATTGGTTTTGGTTAGTTTAAAATGGTGTTGATTAGCTATTAAGCATTACTGGCATTACAAGCATAGTAACGGTTTCGCCTTCTTCTAAGCCATCTACTGGAGTTAAAATCCCAGCGCGGTTTGGTAAAGACATTTCAAGCATAATCATATCTGATTGAAGATTGGTCAACATTTCAGTTAAGAATCGAGAGTTGTATCCAATTTGCATATCGTCTCCTTGGTAATCACAAGTCAAACGCTCTTCAGCTTTGTTGGAGTAATCAATATCTTCTGCGGATACGTTTAATTCGGCACCAGCAATTTTCAAACGAATTTGGTGAGTTGTTTTGTTAGAAAAGATAGCCACACGACGCACTGAACTTAAGAACAAAGTACGATCGATGATTAACTTGTTTGGGTTCTCTTTTGGAATAACCGCTTCGTAATTTGGGTATTTTCCGTCGATTAAACGACACATCAAAATGTAATTGTCAAAAGAAAAAGTGGCATTGCTATCATTGTATTCAATTTTAACTTCAGCATCTGAAGCAGAAAGAATACTTTTTAAAATAGTCAATGGTTTTTTTGGCATAATAAAATCAGCTACTTCAGAAGCGGTAACGTCTGTACGAGCATATTTTACTAGCTTATGGGCATCTGTTGCTACAAAAATTAATCCTTGTGGTGAGAACTGAAAAAATACTCCCGACATTACTGGACGTAAATCATCGTTACCTGCTGCAAAAATAGTTTTACTTATAGCTGTTGCTAGAACATCAGCAGGAACAAGGGTTACTGAAGGTTCGTCAAGACTAACAGCTTTTGGGAATTCATCACCAGGCGCATAAGCCAAGGCATATTTTCCAGAATTAGAACTAATTTCTATAGTGCTATTTTCTTCTACAGTAAATGTTAAAGGTTGTTCTGGGAACGTTTTTAAAATTTCTAAAAGTAATTTAGCTGGTACTGCAACACTTCCTTTACTGGTGGAATCAATTGCTAATGAAGCAGACATGGTAGTTTCTAAATCAGAAGCTGAAACCGTCAATTGGTTATTGTCTAATTCAAATAAAAAGTTGTCTAAAATAGGTAAGGTATTGCTACTATTGATTACACTACCTAATACTTGCAATTGTTTTAATAAGTACGAACTCGATACTATAAATTTCATCTGTATTGTTTTATTTTTTTTGGATTCTATAATAACTAGGCTAGAATACCTGATTACAAATATATCTTAAACTAGTTTACATTTTTAATTTTTTTATTAACACTTAACGGGCATATTTGCGTTTACGAAGATAGGTAAATAGTACCCCGAAAACTACTAAAATTAGAATTGGAAGCCCGATAGTTAGGACTTGGATGTAAGTGTAATTGGCATATACTTTTTCTTTATCCAATAAGGGAAGATCTAAATCTTTGCTTCTAATGTTAATAAGTCCACTATCATCTAACAAGTAATTTACACTATTCATCAGAAAATCTTTGTTATCGTAGAGATTTCCTGAGCGTTGATCGTAGCCTAGCTCTACAGGTAGTTGGTTTTTATCCAGTTGGTTGCGAAGGATGTCACCGTCTGAGATTACAATCATTTTGGTAGGTTGGCTAGTGGATTGAAAATTAGCTTGTTCAAAGGCTTTTATTCGATTCTCGAAAGCAGAATGAAAAGAGCCTTCTAATAAAACAGCCATCGGAATCCCACCAGTATTGGGATAGTCAGCAGGGCTAGTGCTTTCGGAAACCATTGATAAGTTAATGGCCGTTGGAGTTCCTATACGTTTAGAATAGGGAGACGATTGCAATAAAACCGTTTTTTTGATTTTGTTTTTGAGCGTGTCAATAGAATTCGCAAAATCAAATTTGATACCGCCTAAGTTTTTTACAATGGGATGCTTGCTCGTTGGAGTAACCAATGGTGCATATTTCCAGTTGAATTGTTGAAAACGGGTAGCACTACCAGGTTCTCCAGAAGCCAATTGTATCGGGCTACCTTGCTCGTCTTTTACCAAATCTGGGTTAATACGAACACCATATTTAAAGAATAAGTCATTTACATTCAAGTCTCTTGGATAGGCAAGACTCGCTCCAGATGGATTGTATAAACTATCCATTTCTGCAACAACCTGATCTACCAACCAAATCGTTTTTCCGCCATTCATTAGGTACTGATCTAAAACTTGTTTTTCACTTTCGCTAAAAGCTTCTGATGGCTTTGCAATTACGGCTAAATCATATTCTTTTAATGCTTGTAAACTTCCCTCAGGATTCTTTGCTACTGAGTCAAGTGTAAATGGAGCAATAAAATAACTGTCTCTTACTTGTAACAAAAATTTAGCAATAAAGGCTTCTTTTAATTCTCCATTTCCTTTGATAATGGCAACTTTTTTCTGTTTGGCTTTGGTAATTTTATTGAAAGCATCCGAAAAGGAATATTCTAAATGCTGAACCGAACCTATTACTTTTTGAGTAGTAGAGGTTCCCATTTGGTTTTTAAGTAATGGAATCGAAACTTCTTTATTGTCATAAGTAGCAATAGCCCATGGAAAAACTAAGGCTTGGGATTGTTTTCCTTTATCGTCAACAGTGATGTTAATAGGAGTTAATCCTTTTCGGTACAAATCTTTAATCAGATCCATACTTTCTTCTTGATTTTCCATAGGATCAACAAATTCAAACACAATATTGCTGTTGTAAGCTTGAAATTCTTCTAGAATTTGCTTGGTTTCTTGTTGCAAACGCTTGAATTCTGCGGGTAAATCTCCTTGCATGTACACTTTTACTGCCAAAGGATTTTGAACTTCTTTGAGGATGTGTAATGAAGTAGCTGAAAGGGTGTATCTTTTGTCTTTGGTTAAATCAAAACGATAAAAGAAAAAATAGCCAATTACCTGTAAAACTAGTAATACCACAACAATATACAGAAGCTGAGTAAGATTGTTTTTTTTAGAGTTCTTCATTACGCTTTAAAAGATTTTAAGTTAAAAACAGTAAAGGATAAAAATAAAATAGTAAGGCTGACAAAATAAAGAATGTCACGAGTATCCAAAACGCCACGACTCATACTCTTAAAGTGATCTTGCATACCAAAAAATGTGATGTAAGAACTCCATCCGTTAAAAACACTGGCCAATCCATCAAAACCAAAATAAAACACAAAACTCAAAAATACGGCGATAATAAACGCTACAATTTGGTTTTCAGAAAGTGTGGAAGTAAAAATACCAATTGAGGTATAGCCGCCAATCAAGAAAAGTAGTCCAAAATAGGAACCAATGGTACTTCCCATATCAATATTGCCTTCTGGGAATCCTAAACTCGAGATGATATAAACATAGAGCAAGGTGGGAAAAATCGCAAGTACAATCAAAAGTACCGCTCCAAAAAATTTACCGCTTGCAATTTCCCAAATGCTCAAGGGCTTGGTCAATAACAATTCTAAGGTACCTTGTTTTTTTTCATCCGAAAAACTGCGCATAGTTACTGCTGGAATCAAAAAAAGTAGAATCCATGGAGATACTGTAAAAAAAGGTGTCATATCTGCAAAGCCGGAATTGAGAATGTTATAATCTCCTTCAAATACCCAAAGGAATAAACCATTAATGAGTAAAAATAAGGCAATGACCAAATAGCCCACAGGGGAGCCAAAAAAGGATTTTATTTCTCTAATTACGATTGATTTCATTTTTTAAATTTTTTATTACAAGAGGTTAACGGTGTAAGTATTTATTGCGGTTGATATAAACCAGCAAATTTAAGCTAAACTTACTATTTTATCTACACTCCAAGCCTCGGGTTTGGCGTTGAATAATTTTTTGGTAAAAGTCCAAACCTCATTAAATAAAGCCGATTGTCTATAGTTTTCTAAGTCGGCCTCTGATTCCCAATAACTATAAGTGAAAAACACATTTTCATCGGATTTGTCTTGATATAATTCTAATAAACGGTTGCCAGGCGCATTTCGAATTTGGTGCTTCATTACTTCAAAATTGGACAAAAAAGCTACTCTGTGCTCTGGATGAAAACTCAATTTTACGATTCGTACAAACATGTAGATTTTATATATTTAAAATGTATTAATTTCTTTGAAAAACTTACTTTAAGAAAACTTGATGGTTATGGTGTCTCTATAATTTAAACCCAATAAACTATGTGCTGATCCAACTTTTGAGGGATTACTGCGATAAATAGCAATTTCTAAATAACCTGCTTCGTTAAAGAGCGCCAGTTTTTCTCCTTCATAGTATTTGATTGGATATTTATCAGAAACGGCGATTGCCGAATAATTAGGTACAATTGTTTTGATGCTTTTGGTTTTTAAAATAATCTCGAAGGCTCTTCCTTTGGCGGCTTCTGTGAATTGAGTTTTGGTAATATTGCTCACCACATTACCAAAATGATCTATGTACATAACAGAACCTGATAATTGTGAGCCTTGATCATTTAGGGTCACTTGCATTTCGGTCACCTCTTTAATGGATTGTATTTCTTTTCCAATCACATTTAGTAGTCCTCCGCTAGCCAAATGACAGCCAACTTGAACAAATACATCCAAATCTGATGCGCCATGATGCAAACGGTCATGGATGTTGATAGCGACTATTTTTTGAGGTACTATTTTTTGACATAACATGCTCAAAATACCATTGTCGGATGCAATGAAGTAATGATCGTTCCATTGCATAGCAATATGTTGATTCTCTTTGTTCAATTCGATATCTACACCAATTAAATGAACGGTTCCTTTCGGGAAACTGCCGTAAGCTGCACTCAAGATGTAACTAGCCTCCACAATATTGAATGGGTCAATTTCGTGAGATATATCGACTATAGTAAGGTTTGGATTTGTCGTTAATATCTTACCCTTAAGAGCGCCTACAAAGTAGTCTTTTAAGCCGTAATCGGTAGTAAGAGTAATTATTGACATAATTTTGTTTATAACTATTTCGGGAATTTTAAACCTATTTTGCTTAAATTTGAGATATGCAAAGCTACTAATTTCAGCTATTATTTTTAATTAAAAAAATACTCCATTTTGAACGAAAGAACCATCGAGCTTGTTGATATTGCTCCAAAAGACTTTTGGGGCGCTCAAGATACTCATCTTGAAATGATTAAAAAATATTATCCCAAGCTTAAAATTGTGGCTCGAGGGTCTACCTTAAAAGCTTTTGGAGAAAAAGAAGTTTTAGATGAATTTGAAAAGCAATTCCATCGACTTATGTTGCATTTTACCAGATATAACAACATCGATTTGAATGTAATTGAAAGAGTCATTATGAATGACGCTCAAGACAATCGCAAAATGGCTGATTACGACAAGATTTTAGTGCATGGAGTAGGAGGAAAGATTATCAAAGCCATGACGCCAAACCAACAATTGTTGGTAGATACGTTGAATAAAAACGATATGGTGTTTGCTGTTGGACCTGCTGGAACAGGAAAAACCTATACGGGTGTCGCAATGGCTGTAAAGGCACTAAAAGAAAAGCAAGTCAAAAAAATCATATTGACAAGACCTGCTGTAGAAGCTGGAGAAAATTTAGGTTTTTTACCAGGTGACATGAAAGAAAAGCTAGATCCGTACATGCAACCTTTATATGATGCGTTACGTGATATGTTACCTAATGAAAAATTAGAAGACTATATTACCAAAGGGATTATCCAAATTGCTCCTTTGGCATTCATGAGAGGTCGAACCTTAGATCACGCTTTTGTTATTTTGGATGAAGCACAAAACACCACTCATTCACAAATGAAAATGTTCCTCACACGTATGGGAAAATGTGCCAAATTCATGATTACAGGCGACCCAGGACAGGTGGATCTACCAAGACGAACCATCTCAGGACTTAAAGAAGCCTTGTTGGTTTTGAAAGATATAGAAGGCATTGGAATTATTTATTTAGATGATAAAGATATTGTTCGTCATCGTTTGGTTAAAAAAGTAATTGATGCTTACAAGCAGATTGAAAATAATGATTATTAGCTTTTAAATTTAGTTAGACAAGCGAAAAGAATAAGCCCGTTTCATGCTTTTCTTTTCGCTTTGTTATTTATTCAAAAAAAAGGAAGTAGAGGGATTTATAATGAAGAATACACACTCAAACATCAAAGTAATCGTCTCGGATTTAGACGGTACCTTACTCAATTCAAATCACCAAATCACACCAGAGACCAAAGCCGTATTCCATCAATTGTATCAAAATGGTTATACCATTATCATTGCAACAGGGAGACATCATATAGATGCTCAGGCAATTATCAAAGGATTAGATATTCCTTTGTATTTAGTGACTTCAAATGGTGCAAGGATTCATTCCCCAAATCAGGAGCTTTTGTTTGCTTATGATATTAAGAGTGAGATTGTTGCTTCTGTTTTTCAATTGGATATTGACCCCACTATTACTACGGTACTTTTTAAAGAAGAAGTTTGGCTAACATCCAAAACGAATAAGAAAATCAATAGTTTTCAGCGGGATTTATCCTATCCGCCTGAAGTAGTCGATTTTAGTACTCTAAGAGATTATAGTGCTATAAAACTATTTTTTACTCATGATAGCCATGAAGTGTTACAAGATTTGAAAGATCAAATTCTGGAGACTCATTCGGACTATCTTTGTCATGCTTTCAGTTTGCCTTTTTGCTTGGAGTTTATGGATAAGTCGGTAGACAAAAGTGTCGCCATTGGAAGAATACTACATAAAGAAGGTTTTACATTTGAGAACACCATTGCTTTTGGAGATGGATTTAATGACGAAAAAATGTTAGATGCTGTAGCCAAAGGATTGATCATGCAAAATGCTCCCGATACTTTAAAAAACAAACTGAAACATTTGGAAGTGATAGCTTCTAATAATGACAATGCGGTAGCAGATTATATCGCTCAAAATATTTTAAGATAGTTTTACTCTTTTTTTAAACCTAATTCAAGAATTTAATTCATACCAACAATAAATAGTTTAATACAATTCAGAATGATAAAAAACACACTAGTAGCTTTTGGTTTATTTGCCACTTTTTTTGTTCAAGCTCAACAGCTTAAATTAGAAGAAATCATGAAAGGAAATGATTTCATTGGTTGGCAACCCGAAAATCCACGTTGGTCTTTAGATGGGCAAAAAGTATTTTTTGAATGGAATCCCAACAAAGAATGGGGAGCAAGTACTTATTTCTGGCAAAAAGGAGCCACAGCACCAAAACTAGCCACACCCGAAGAAGCTGCTTTTTCGCGATATAATATCAAAATCAACAAGAATGGTACTATTGGATATTATAGCAATAAAGGCGCTATTTTTTCCTATGTGATAAAAGATAAAGTGACCAAAAAACTATATGCTAGTACTGCTTCAATTGCTAATTTAGAACTAGGAAGCAAGGAGGGTGTTTTGTTTTTTGAACAAAATGATAATCTGATGCAGTTCGATACCAAAGCAGGAACATTACTTCAGTTGACTAACTTCAAAAAAGGAATTTCAAAACCTAAAAAAGAGGAGGAAAAATCATTTTTAAAAACACAACAAGCAGAACTTTTTCAATTCATTAGAGATCAAGAAGCCAAAAAGAAATGGAATGCAGATCGAGCTAAGGCTATTAAATCTGATTTTCCTAAAGAATATTGGTACGGAGAAGATGATTTAGGAGCTTTCAAAATGAGCCCTGATGGTAGGTTTGCAACTTTTAGACTGACGCAAGAAGCTAAAAATAAAAGTGAAAAAATGGAAGTTTTTATCACTGCTGACGGATATAATCAATCACCAGATACCAAAGAGAAAGTGTCTGTCAAAAACTTAGTAAATTCTAGAATGGGAATTTATAATGTGGCAAAAGACACAATATATATGATTAGTTTTTCAAAATTATCACATATCAAGGAGCAACCAGAATATTATGCATTGTATGATAATCTAAAAAAGAAAGAGAAAGAAGATAAATTAATTATTGCTCAAGATCCAGTGTATAATGAAACGGGTTCTTTGGCTGTGGTAGAAATCAGAAGTCAAGATAACAAAGATCGTTGGTTAGTAAATCTTAATTTAGCAAACGGAACTTTCGAAGAGATAGATCATCAACATGACGTGGCTTGGATTGGTGGTCCTGGAATTCCTTCTTATTCATTTGGCTCTGGGAATTTAGGGTTCTTGTATGATAATGAAACTGTTTATTTTCAATCAGAGGCTACAGGTTTTTCTCATTTGTATACCTATAATTTAAAAACAAAAAAGAAAACGCAATTGACTAGCGGTAAATGGGAAGTTCGTGACGTAACCTTATCAAAAGATAAAAAAATATTCTACCTATCAACCAATACCACGCATCCTGGAAATCGTGAGTTTTATAAATTGAATGTTAATGATACGGTTCTACAACCAATACTGACTGCCGATGGAGCCCATGAAGTAAGTATGTCTCCAGATGAAGCTACCTTATTGGTTCGTTATTCTTATAAAGATAAACCATGGGAATTGTATGTAGCTTCTAATGTGAAAAACGCAAAGCTTAGTGCTATTACAAGCTCAACATCCGAAGCTTTCAAAAGCTACAAGTGGAGAAAACCGGAAGTGATAACCTATAAAGCACAAGATGGTACTTCCGTTTACGCAAGATTGTACCAACCTGAAGTGGCTAAAGCCAATACCGCTGCGGTAATTTTTGTGCATGGCGCGGGATATTTACAAAACGCACACAACTATTGGAGTAATTATCATAGGGAATACATGTTTCATAATTTGTTGACCGATTTAGGTTACACTGTTTTGGATATTGACTACAGAGGTAGTGATGGGTATGGAAGAGATGTAAGAACAGGTATTTATCGTTTTATGGGAGGAAAAGACCTTTCAGATCATGTGGATGGAAAAAAAGTATTGGTAGACAAATACGGAATTGATCCGAATAGAGTAGGGATTTATGGCGGATCCTATGGTGGATTTATTACTTTGATGGCGATGCTAACGACTCCAAAAGAGTTTGCTTCGGGAGCAGCCTTACGTTCGGTAACCGATTGGGCACATTATAATCATGGTTATACAGGTAATATTTTAAATTTCCCTGAAACTGATCCTGTTGCTTTTCAAAAAAGTTCCCCAATTTATTATGCAGATAAGTTAGAAGGTAATTTATTAATGCTGCATGGAATGGTAGATGACAATGTAGAATACAAAGATATCGTTCGTATTTCTCAACGATTTATCGAACTAGGAAAGAAAAACTGGAGTTTAGCTTCTTTCCCAGTGGAAGCCCATGGTTTTAGAGAAACCTATTCATGGGTAGATGAATACAGCAGAATTCTACAATTGTTCGAATCAACTATCGGAAAAAAAGAGAGTAAGTAAATTATACCAACGCTTTTCTTTGCTTGCTCCTAGAAATAGTTTTAAATTTGCGTTCTTAAAAAAACACACAACATACAACACAATGAGTACAACGATTACGACTACCAATTTTAATTTTCCGAATCAAAAATCCGTGTATCGCGGTAAAGTTCGTGAAGTGTATAATATCAATGATGATCTATTAGTAATGGTCGCTACCGATAGATTATCAGCTTTTGATGTAGTTTTACCCAAAGGCATTCCATACAAAGGGCAAATTCTAAATCAAATTGCAACCAAGTTTATGGAATTGACTAAAGACATTGTGCCTAATTGGTTAGTAGCAACGCCAGATCCGAGTGTGGCGGTGGGGCATTTGTGTACTCCTTTCAAAGTAGAAATGGTGATTCGTGGATATCTTTCGGGACATGCGGCTCGTGAATATGCTGCTGGCAAAAGAACACTTTGCGGAGTAGCAATGCCTGAAGGCTTAAAGGAAAATGATAAATTTCCAGAGCCAATTATTACACCTACCACCAAAGCAGATAACGGTGAGCACGATGCTGATATTTCAAGAGAAGCTATTTTATCAAACGGTATCGTGACTGAGGAAGATTATGTAGTACTTGAAAAGTATACTCGTGCTTTGTTCCAAAGAGGTACTGAAATTGCCGAAAGTCGAGGTTTGATTTTGGTAGATACTAAATATGAGTTTGGTAAAACCAAAGAGGGACAAATCGTTTTAATTGATGAAATTCATACCCCAGATTCTTCTCGTTATTTTTATTCAGAAGGCTATCAAGAGCGTCAGGATAAAGGAGAAGAGCAAAAGCAGTTGTCGAAAGAGTTTGTGCGTCGTTGGTTGATTGAAAATGGATTTCAAGGCAAAGAAGGACAGCAAATTCCTGAAATGACAGATGAATATATTGAATCAGTTTCTGATCGTTACATCGAATTGTATGAAAATATTATTGGTGAAAAGTTCGTAAAAGCTGATATTACAAATATTAACGAACGTATTGAAAACAATGTTTTGAACTATTTGAAACAGTAAAATAGGACTTAATACTATATATACAAGCCCCATGCTTTAGAAGTGTGGGGCTTTTTTGTTTTTAATTTTTATTAAAGTCCTTGTTTTTAAGGGTTTGTGATTTGATAATGTTAATAATTTGTTAAAAATAGGTACTATGCAAAACAAGATACTGTTTAAAAGATATATATTTGCATAGGATATTATTATTTAAAACAACAAATCAAAAAACTAAAAAAATAAAAATCATGAAAGCATCAATCATTTACACAGTAGCAGCATCAGTAGTATTAATTTCAACTTTAGAAACTCGTTTGGAAAAAAATAATTTTGGTAAAGTTAGAAGTAGACAAACCATCAGAATAAATTCAATTTCCAAATCAAATGAAAACCAAAAAGCAATAGCAGATTTTACAAAAGTTCAATTGGCTAAAACAAGTTTTGATAGCAAAAAGAAAGGTACTTTAGTAATTGCAAAACCAGAACTTGTTTTAGAAGAAACACCTACTGTTTTTACTTTGGTTCCAACAACTGAAAAAAAATGGTCTTTTGAAAGTGCTATCATTGAAGAAAATGAAAATGAAGAAACGCTAACTTTAGATGATAATGGAATCAACACTTTTTTAGCTACAGAAGAAGCAATTGAAGTACCTGTTTTATCCAATAAAGAGATTTCTTTTGAAGCTGTTGTATGTCAAGAGAACGCAATCATCGAAGAAACCGAAGAGAGTGAAATAAAAGCATTAGATTTTAATTGGATCAATACCTTAACAATGTATGATGAAGTTATTGTTTTACCATCTAGAACTACTGTCAACAATACCTTGGATTTTAGTGTAGTAGGGGAGGATAGTGCTTTATCAGAACTCTCCCTAGACTTTAATTGGATTGAAACTTTACAAATGTTTGACGAACCAATCGTGACTCCTCCGCATCTTTTAACTGAAGAGAGTTTTGCAATAACAGATTACTTAAATAATACCATTATTGAATCAAATCAATAAGTTGAAAAGCAAAATAAAAGTTAATTTATTTAACGTGATGTAACATTAACCATTGGGTAACGTCTATAGTTGTAGGTTGGTTTAATTTAGTGTTATTTAAAAAATCAGATATTTAAATAACAAGTTAATTATTAGTTAATAAATAGTACCTTGTAATACATGTATATGAAAAAAGCTTACTTTTGAATAGAATTTTAATCATCAATCAATAATCAAAAATCACAATCATCATGAAAAAATCAATCATTTACTTAGGATTAGTAGTAGTATTATCAAGTTTTGCAACAACAGTTGAAGCTGCAAACCTTAGACCAGTAGCAACACTTGAAAACAAAGTTCAAAATTATGGAGAAGCAACACCTTTGCACGTAGCAATCTATAAAGGGGATTTGGAATTCATCAAAAAATTAATCGAATTTGGAGCTGATGTCAATGAAAAATCATATGGCTTAACACCTTTAATGATTGCAGCACGCTACAACAAAGTCGAAATCATGAAATTGCTAATTGCCAAAGGAGCAAAAGTGGAAGAAAAAACAAGTTTTGGTGCTGATGCTTTAAAATATGCACAATTATCGAATGCTAAAGAAGCTTATGTTTTTCTTCAATTGAATAAAGAAAATGCCTTGGCTCAGCGTTAATAGCATCAATCATCAATCAAAAAAGAAGCGGTCTCATCGAGGCCGCTTCTTTGCGTTTACTTATAATCTATAGTTTTAACCGATTACACTTGCAACCAGAAAAAGAACGATTAAAACAATGACTACTACTTTTAAGTATTTTGAGTTTCTCATGATTTGTTTTTTAAGATTCCAAAAATATATATTCTTTTTGATTTTCAGCTATTCTTCTATATTATTTAACGAATCGGAATTGGAAATACAGGCAAGCTAGCATGTCCTAAAGCATCTACAGACTGTACGGCAAAGAAGTAATTGTCCTTTGAGTAGGGAATTTCTATTTTGTTGTCTTTTGTGAAAACTACTTTTTGCCAATGGGAAGCACTCGTTTCTCTTATTAAGATGTTGTATCCAAAAACAGGTTTTCCTTGGGGAACTTGCCAAACTAGTACGGATGAATTGGTTAATTCTTTAACTTCAATTCCGACGTTTTCTGGTGCTTTTGGAGACCAAGCTAAATTGCTGAAAGTAGACAAATTAGAGCAGCTTACTTTATGCATGTATTCAAAGTCCATGAACTCAGGTAAATCGCCATATTGAATGTTGTTTTCTTTACGAACGTTTTGATGTTGATGATCATAATTCTCATTCATTTCACAAAAACGTATGGCAGTAAATCCATTTTGGCTAAAGGGAGTATGATCTCCACCTCTTAAAAAACGATCGTTTCTGTACACCAATTGAATGTCTAATTGAGGCACATATTGTTGGGTCACTGTTTTGATATAACGAGCCAATTGTCGGGAAGGACTATCGTTGTCGCGATTTGTGGCTTTTCTCATTTTGGCTTCAGCCTCCGTTTCGGTATAAGGAATCGTTTCGCTAAATACGCGCACTTGGGTATTGTCGCGCAGTTGGGTGCCGCTTGATAAACTATTGCCAATCATATCATTATTAAGCATGGCAATTAGGTTCCATTTTTGTTCTTTGGCTATATCGGCCAAATGTTTCGCCCCATACAATCCTTGTTCTTCACCCACTACGGCTACAAATATGAGGGTAAACGGAAATTCTCTTTGACTCATGATTCTGGCTAATTCCATCACACAAGCTACTCCCGAACCATCATCATTGGCTCCTGGTGCATCCGATTTGGCATCCATTACATCTGAAGCACGAGAATCCAAATGACCACTGATAATTAGAACACGATCATCCGTTGGGTCTGTTCCTTTTAACGTTGCCATTACGTTGCCTAGTTCGCTATCCACAGCGATTCTTTTGCCATCGGCTTTGATAGTGAAATAGTCAATTTTAGAGGTCAATCGTCCATTGGAAGCCAATGCGTATTTGTCAAATTCTGATTTCACCCAGCGCTGAGCAGCACCTATTCCGTGGGTGTTACTTTTAGTATCACTTAAAGTATGACGCGTACCAAAAGAAACTAATTTTTTTACAATCGATTCAAGATTTTCGGTTTTGACTTCATTCACCATTTTGAAGATTTCTGGGTCGGAAGTTGTGATTTGAGAGTGTAAATTTGGAACTACAAAGAGTAGTAAAAAGAGTTGAAAAAGTACAGTTGGTTTCATTGGAGTTAGTTTGATTTCTTCAAATTTAAACAAATAAAAAACTTTTTACTCTTTTGATGTTGAGATTAACACTTGTACAACTGTGAACTTCACAAGATACATCGAAGAATCTCAACGCTTAGCTCTAGAATAAAGTAAAGTCTTCGTACCTTTGCGCTTTAGAAATGATAAGAAAAATGATTCAAATAGGAAAATACAATACCCTAACCATTTTAAGAGATACCAAAGTAGGTTTGTTTTTAGGTAATCCAGAACAAGATCCAGAAGGTATACACGATATTCTTTTACCTAACAAATATGTTCCAAACGAATTTGAAATTGGAGAGGAATTGATTGTTTTTGTGTATTTAGACCATGAGCAACGACCTGTTGCTACCACTTTAGAACCTTATATTTTATTGAATGAATTTGCTTTGTTAAGAGTAAACTACATCAACCAAGTAGGAGCTTTTATGGATTGGGGAATGGAAAAAGATATTTTGGTTCCTTTCAAAGAGCAAGCGCGTCCTATGGAAAAAGGAAAGCGCTATTTGGTGTATTTGTACATGGATGAAAAAACGAATCGTTTGGTTGCTTCTAGTAAAACCAATCAGTTTTTGAGTAATGATGTGCTTACAGTTGAAAAAGGAGAGGAAGTAGATTTAATCGTTTCGCATATTACCGAGATTGGGATTAACGTAATCATCAACGAAAAACATAAAGGATTACTGTACAAAGATGAAGTCTATGATGATTCGATTCGTACCGGTGATAGAATGCGAGGATATATTAAAAATATTCGTCCTGATAATAAAATAGATGTGGCTTTACAAATTCAAGGGTATCAAAATATTGAACCTAATGCTGAAAAGATTTTAAATGAATTAAGAGCAAGTCGCGGTTTCTTACGTTTAAATGATAATTCTCATCCCGAAGACATCAAAACTGTTTTGAAGATGAGTAAAAAAACATTCAAAAAAGCCATTGGTGCTTTGTACAGAGATAAAGTAATTGAGATTAAAGAAGACGGGATTTATTTGATTCAAGAATAATTTTAATCAGCATTGTCTAGTCCTGAAAAAGTGATACAGGATTAATAAAAAATTAAATTACAATTTTAGACAGTAGCAAGCTCAGGTTTGCTACTGTTTTTTGTTTTATAGGTTCTCATTTTAATTTTGTTTTGGTGA